>NZ_JBFTNE010000039.1:0-104840 GCF_056397325.1 Cupriavidus sp. 05N39 | reverse complement strand
ACTGTGCCAGTTCAGCGCTCGGTGTGATGCTCGCCAATGAGAGCATCCATTTGTACCAATCCTTCGGTAAGTCGACCCTCCCCAACCGATGCTCAGGTATCCAAAAACTCAGCTTCCCTTGTTCATCCGGATGAACCTGCGAGTAGCCGAAAGCCAAAATGGCTTTGATGAGTGATGGCCTTGCTGAAAGCCACGCCCGAATGTCGTCTACGCTACCTCCGTGGCCGCGATGAAATCCGTACTCATCGACAGTTACTCTGAGCCAAGAATAAATCTGCTCCGGTGTAGAGTCATCGCCGCACTCGAGCAGTGCGCGCGCGAGGAGTTGCGCAGCGATTTCTCTCATGTCCTCTAGGTCATCATCTCGCTGACCATCTGCTGCCGCCTCTAAGTTCTTAATTGATGACGCGAAGTGCTCCGCTAGCGCGGGCAAGGCGGACCCGGGCGTTGCGTTAAGGAACTTACTCTTCCAGAAGTACTTAAAGTCGCCGAAGAGGGAGTCCAACTTGGGCTTTCGAAGATATGCCACCACTTGGTTGGGGGGCAACAGCGTCGGATACAGGTGAGTTAGCAACGCTCCAATGAGCTCATCTTCGTCGTCTTCTACTTGACCGCTGTCGATTTCGCGCAGAAGGTGTTTTGCGGCATTTCCTTCGGAGTCGTCATTGACAAGCAACGCATCCAACGCCGCCTTCCGGATTCGAGGCCAGTACGTCGTGTCCCGAACAATGTCCATTAGTGCAGGTGTTAGTGCGGACATGGGGCTTCCATACTGAATGGCATCCAGAATGCAATCGAGCACGGCCTGATGTGCAGGGTCACGTGAAGCATCACCCAACCGGTCCGCAAATACTTGGACCATATCTGAAGTACCGAGAGCGCCAAAAGGCTGAGCAGACCAATTTTCGTTCCTGAACCAGCGGTATTGCGCCGCTTCTCGATGAAGCGCGTCCAGGAGCGCTACCTTCTCGCTTGCAGAGAACGGCCGGACATCCCCGTAGAGGACGAGTCCAAGTGGGTCACGCTCGATGAGGAGCAGGCGCTCAGTCTTGCAGTGAAGGCAGAGCCAGGCGTAAAGACCCCGCATAGCATCGACAACCCTCCCATCGTTCCCGCAAATAAGCGCCAGTACGCGTGAAATCGGCAGGCCCTCACGTTGTACAAGTCGAGCAATGGCCTTCGCTCCCAAGTACTCTGCCACCGTTCGATGGCGCGGAACTCGATTGAACCCTGCAGCTCCGAAGAGCGGAGTAGACAGGGTGGCGTGGATTTCGTCAATGTTCAGCCCTAAGGCTGCGGCAACTGTTGGAACGGAGACCGATGATTCCCCCGGCAATGCTTCGTCGATGGCAATGCTCGACGCGCTGGAAATGACGAGCAATGCGGAAAGTAGACCCGCTTGATGTAAAGTTCCCTCCAAGGAGAAATTCTTGCCCCTCTGGCCGCGTTGATGCACTAGATTGTGCTCTAGAGCTAGTTGTCGGCAGGCGAGTTCGTACGTTTCCTCTTTGCTTGCTGGCCATCTGTCACTTCCAACGGCTCTGACAACTAGGTCAAGTAGCAGAGGGTTGCCAAAGAGGGGTGCAACTCCAAGTTGCTCCGACTTGGCAAGAAATTCATCCGCTTCCGGCAGGCGAGAGGGCACCCAGGATTCGACCAGCTGTCGGACTTTAGCATCGGATAGAGGTTCTAAATATAGCTCTACGACCTCGTTGTTTGGGGACACAAATTTTAGCTCTGAAGCACCCTCAGAGAACCACTCAGCCTCTCGGCACGAAAGCCGAAACCGAGGGCGACCAAGCTCGACCAGCTTCTTCCGTATGGCGTCGAATGCTGCCAAGAAACTTCCCGAGGACACTTGACCCTCGTCCAATGCGTCGATAAACAGGGTCCCTCCAGCCCATCCATCGGGAGGCCCAACAGCAATCAAATTCCTGGCTGTTACGAAATGGCAGTCATCTGCGCCTTCCGCTTCGCGTAGAAACGCCGTCGATTTGCCGGAGCCCGGCTCACCAAGAAGCACGTAGGCGTCTACATCCGCCCAGTCTGCCAATAGTCTGGTGTCTCGCGCGCCATTCGCCAGAGTCTTGGTCCCGCGCCGGGGTAGGTAGCTCAAGTTTGTCATTGGCTTTCGGCAGGAGGTTGTTTRGCTGTTGGAGATTCGAGCTGCACAATAGTCGAAGTACTTCTGCTGTGCCCACTCTGTCCTGTTGCCCACAACATATAGTCGTCGCTTGGCGCGAGTCGCAGCGACGTTCAATAGGTTTGGCTTCTCTGCAGCCCAGGCTTTAGCGCCAGGTCTCTTTGGATTGCCACCGAGAACGAGGACCACGACATCTGCTTCTTTTCCTTGGACGGTGTGAATCGTTCCGACCTTGATGCCTTCCAGTGAATGCCTCCGCACCAGCTGCCGCAATCCGTCGACAACCGTTCTGAAGGGTGAAATCAGGAAGATATCCGCATCATGGCCGCTACTTCTGATGCCGTATACGAGAGACAGTACAGCTTCTCCTTCTGAGGGTATCCAGTGCTTGTCTGCGTCATGCGATACGACATCGTGCCACGCCGTTGGCGGCAAGCCGACGTCCTTTCGCGCCTGAGTACCGAACACCATCAGTCCGTCATAGGCAATCCTATTGGCGACATCAAACATCTCGCGGTCGCAGCGCCGATGGACGCGGAGCGGTGAGCCGACCCACAGCTGCTCATTCGCTTGGGCCACGGTGGTGCCAAATGGTGTTGCGCGGTCGGCGAGCATCTGCGCGGACGTGCGTCCGGGCAGCCAGGTTTCCGACACGCCATAGTGCAAGCGCAAAGCGTGCTGAACCGTGTACGGGATTGAGACGACTGGTTCCAGTTGCAGCGGGTCCCCGACGACGACTACCCGGCGGGAACGCCAGATTGCGCCAGCAGCAGCCTGTGGGACCGCTTGACCGGCTTCGTCGATGAGCAGCCAGCCGATGTTCTCTTTGCCGATGTGCGAGAACAAGCGCGCGAATGACGCAAAGGTGCTGGAGACAACCGGCACTACCAGGAACAGCGTCTGCCAGGCTGCCAAAGTCGCTTCCTTGGGGGCCGTCTGTGGTGCGCTGCCGTCCAGGATGTCAGCGAGGCCGTGGAGATTTTTCCGAACAGTGTCAGCGTTCGCCGTGATAAAGGCTTTGTGCAAGTTCAGGGCAGCCAGGAAGACCCTGGCACGTGCGTGATTCCAAGCCTCGGTGGCCCAAGGCGCGGAGAGCTCTCTCGCTTCTTCTGCAGCGGCCCATGCCTCATCGTCAGGGAAGTGCTGCTTAAGGGCGGCTCTATCCTCCTGAATGTCTGCCGTCAGACGCCCAATGACTGCTTCCCTGTCTTTGCGCTCCTGGGCCAGCGTTTGGAGCAGTCTGCGAGCTTCAACCTCTTCAAGCTTCGTTGCTGCTGCTTCGTTCTGTGCTTGAAGGAGGCGGTTTTCGGAGTCGGAGGCAATCTTTTGGAGACCACGTTCCATCGCTCGCCATGCCCGGTAGGTTTTACCTAGGGAACTGACAATTTCCCATATTCCTGGGCGGTTCGCCTGATGCAGCTTGTGTGAAGCGCGGTGGCCTTCCGTTTGAAGAGCTTGAGCTGCAGCKGCGGACAAGGCCGCCTGATGGCGCCGAACGTAAGAGGGCAGGCTGTCCATCAGGGCGACGGATTCATTGTCGATACGAACGATTTCGGCACGCTCGGAACGAAGCGATTTGATGTGGCGAAACACCTCCGCGAGCTTTGAGCGCTCGGCTTTTTCCTGCACCAGAGCCTGTTCGAACTCTTTAACTGCCGCGCGCCAATCGACGGGCGTTGCCGCTGCTGCAGTTAGCCACGCTTGGAATCCCGTCTTCTTCACCCTGAGGTCGTTCTCGGGCGGAATCGCGGCTTCGAACGGGAGTTCTTGACCGTGCCAGAAGTTCGAGAGGAACTCGCCCCTGTTGCTCTTGTTGCCGAGCTTCGCGGCAAGCAAGCCCCATGCAGGTTGTTGGATAGCTTGAGTTCCAAAGCGAGGGAAGTAGTCGACTTGGTCAAGCCAGCTCGCGTCCACGGCTTTTGCGCCCGGAATTTCAAGCGTAATGTTCTCGACGGCCCCATTATTCGACGAAGCTGCGACGATTTCGAAGCCCGTCAACGTGCTCGACGGAACAGAAATTGAGCGGTTCCATTTTCCACTCTTCCACCCGGTGCGGCCACCGAATCCCTCCGACGGCGAAGACAGATTTGCCAGAGCTTTGGCCCGAGCGACGACAACACCAGCCACTATGTCGCGCAGCATCGTCGTCTTGCCCGTGCCCGGCGGGCCATTCACCCCAAACAACCCGCCTTTGGGAGACAGCGATTTCCAAATGGAATTGACAGCGAATTGCTGACTGTACACAAGGGGATGGTGCCCCTCGCTAGGCCAGCGCCCGGTGGGAAATCTGTCCGGGGCAAGGGTTTCGAATACGTYGTCCAGACTCTTCCGAATATCGGTCCTGCGGATGCGCTTCTCAGATTCGTCAGTGGTTAGATAGTCGCGCAGAGCCATTCCACTGTCGCCGGATTTCAGCGCGTCAGCAAGGCGGTCAAGGTCGTCGACAAAAAAGCTGTTCAGGAAGTCGGCATCGTCGGATTCATGTGACTTTTTCGCCGCAAGTTGATAGCTTTGAGCTCGAATTACGGTCCGCTGAGAGATGATGGCTTGGAGCCCCAACGAATCCGTCAACCACTGCGCTAGGGCGAATAGGTCACTTGCATCCACTGGGCGACCAACTTCCTCTTCACGTTCCCCGAAAGTCCCTCTCGCGGGGTCATCCGGCATGATGCCAAGTTGCTTTCGCGTATGTTGCTCAAATTTCGACTGAAATCGCGAAACACCTTCGAGCCAATCCTTTGCTTCCGGACCGACTGTCACGGTTCGTCCCAGCGCCCACGCGCAATTGGACAGCACCAGCGTGTCAAAGAGGGGGCGGCCATCATCAGAGACGGAGATGGAGAACATTGCCGTTTCACCATCTGAACGTTCATCTACAGCCTCCGGGTCTTTGCCGCAGGCCGCTTCGAGAATCGTTCTAACCGTATCGAGAGGGTAGACACTGACAAAAAGCCGATGCCGCCACACCTTGTTGTAGCCAAGCTTGCGGCCGCGGAGCCGATGCGCGGGTTCCCAGGGAAGCGTGCCATCTTCCTGAGTAATATCGAACGACGGAAAGGTCTTGTCGTTAGGCTCCGCCGCAGGGATGCTCTGGGGGGAGAACAGTTCGACGGCCCGCCAATACTTCAGGACGGATATCTGTTGGAGCGACTCGGACATTTCGACAATCTTATTGAATTTCGACAGATTCCGAATTCTGCAATATACAGACCGGGGTCGTCTATTTTCCTAAGGAGGGGTATTGACACGGCGGGCTCGGAATAGGACGATATTAGTTCGAGTGGCTGGTTGCTTGCCAATTTCGGTCTGGGTGGAGTATAAGCATCTAGCTGTTGTTCCAGAGATATCGCCCCAAGGAGAAACATGGCAACTTACAAGCAACTGATGGCGCAGAAAGAAGCTCTCGATGCCCAGCTTGCAGAGGTACGTGCAAATGAAGTGGCAGGTGTCATCGAGCAAATTCGCAATCGGATGGTTGAGTACAATCTTTCTCTTGAGGATATTCAAGGGAAGCGGCGTCGTGGTCGGCCCGCTGGCAGCACGTCCGGAAAGGCTGCTGAGGCAAAGGAGCCGTTGCCGCCGAAATATCGTGACCCGAAGACCGGAAAGACCTGGTCTGGTCGCGGCCGAGCCCCTGCCTGGCTCGGTAAGAATCCGAATCGATTCCTCATCGCTGAAGAATAATAGCCGTCGAGACATCTAAATAACGACTTGTGAAGTCTCGGCCTTGGGACTGCCGCCCCAGTTAGACGTTTCTCGTGCTTCGACACGGGATGCCACTGTTCTGTAGCAGCAATGCCGGCGGCCGCTTTTCGAGGCTGGACCATGGATGGGTCGAACCAATACTGCCAGACTTCAATGACAAAAGTTGTGCACTTCAGAAATGACGAGTGCGGGTACATGAGTTGGCTGGCCGGCAATCCAGATGGACTTGTGCTCAACATTCGACATCCCGCACATCAGTTCACGCCAAAGTTGCATCGCGCTACTTGCGGGACAATAACGAGTACGAAGAACGCGCCATATACGTCCGGCCAATACACCAAACTCTGTTCGCACCGATACGACCAGATTTCCCACCAGTTTCTTGAGGAGACCAAGGGAATTCGCGTTGACATCTCGCCGTGCGGGATGTGTAAGCCGGACGTGGAAGCACTGGAATTTGATGAAGCAGCTGGATTCTATGCCGAACTAGACGGCCTGGTCAGTAGAGCACTGCAGGACGACGCTTCACGTCGCCGTGCTCGTCTGGAGAAAGCTGAGCCAAAGCCGGCGGAGAAGTTCGTTCTAACGCGAGTGTTCGACCGCAACCCTGACGTAATTGCCGAAGTACTCTACCGAGCTGCCGGTACGTGCGAATCCTGCAATTCCAAGGCTCCTTTCAGCCGGAGGTCGACAGGTGAACCTTATCTCGAAGTTCACCATGTTGTGCCTTTGGCCAAAGGAGGCGACGACACAGTCTCGAACGCGATAGCAGTCTGCCCAAACTGCCATCGAGAGCAACATTACGGCTGACCGTGCCGATGCGGTCCTGATTCGAACAGCGGTGCCTTGTACTAGGTGTGAACCCTCGAATCCCCAGATGTGACCAAACGACGCTCCACCCAATCCAGCTCATCCGGTGTCAGCCACATCTTGTAAGGCACCACAGCTCGCACTCGTTCGAGCATCGCGGAAGACGTGGGGCCGTTGCCTGACCCGCGGGTTGCGACGATGGCTCGGAGATGGCAGACCGGTGCCTCACAGGTTTGCCACCGCTCATATCGCTCGGCACCCGTCTCCCCGGTGTCATACGTCCCGTCAGGAAGCTTGCGAGCGCATAACTTAGGCGGTGTGCCGGGGAGTACCGCTGGAAAATATCGATGGGGGAAGTCTTTTGGGGACTTGCTTCTGCTGTTCCATGTCACGCTCCAAAGCTCGTGCGAGCAAGAGACCATTGGCGCGCTGAGGGACCGGTGAAGGGTCGAGCCGATGCCAAGGGAAAGAGCTGCTGCTCAAAGCTGGGTTGGAGGTTTGCTGCCGAGGTGTAGTTCTACTTCTAGTGGCAGCCGGTGGCGCGCTGGGAGGCACACTGCAATATTAGTCGGTGGGGAAGCCGAGGAGGGAAAGGCGAGGTTAGTGGCGGCGGGCTCCGGGGTTGGGGAGTTATTCCGGATTTCTCGCCAGGAGTTGGGTTGTGTATGTAGCATTTTTGGGAAAAATGCTTATTTCATGCTATACCATCAAGGTCGGTTTCCGGCTGTGTGGCGTGGAGTGTCGCAGGATTATCGATTTGCGAGGCCGATTCGCACTCCTGGTTTGTGGGTAATAAGGCGCGGGATTTTGCGGGGTGCGAGAAATCCAACGAACTAGTTTATTTTGCACAAGAAATCCAGCGTTATACATGGCCAAGCACAGCATCGCAATAGATGACCTGGTTGCCGCTGGATGCTTCGCCGCAACGACTCCGATTTCCAGCCAGAAGGTCCGCCCGGTTCGCTTCAGAGACGCCGCGGGCCATAGCAGGGATGGCCACGGTGACTTACCCGAATGGCTTCAGCGCGCGGTCTATGCTGGCCAGACCACGGACCATTTCAGGGTTTCGTGAGCGCGGAAGTATGGCTAGCAGCCACCATAGTTCTTACGGTCGCTAGCAGTAATTGTGTACGTGCTACCTGACAAAATTACAGCCCGATTTCGACTCCTGGGTCTACGATTTCAAAAAACTGTCGGATTTGGTCAAGGCAAGGGGAGATATTTTCGTCACGGAAGAGCATGCTGTACCTGGTCAGTCCCAAAAACAGCTCTACCTCAAGCCGAGGTAGCCTTCCGCATGCAGCGCAGTGCGAGCCAGGTCCGCATTCCGGGCAAGCGAGCACTGCCCCTTACCGACAGGCATTGTGCTGCTCGCCAGCGGGTTCGTTTGGAGGTCCATTACTAGCGCTCCTCAGGCGCTTTCCATGAGCGAAATCGCTCAAGGGCGTCTGCACTGCCAATAAGCTCTCGAGCGCGCCTTAGTCGCTCGAGCATCTCGTTTTTCTTCTCTTCGCTCAAGTCTCGCAATCTCTGTTTGGCATCAAGGAAGAACTCTGCCAATCGCCTCGACTCGGCCCAGCTTTCAATGATTTGGAGGAGCTCATCCTTACTGTCCTTCAACGCCTTCGCCGCTCGCTTTTCCTCTTCTTCTCGGCCCCATTGCTCACGTTGAGCCTCCCAGCGCTGATGCTCAAGCTCAGCCAGCCGCTCGCCCTCCGCAGCTAACCTAGCGACCTCGGAAGACGATTGCCTCAGCTCCTTCACGATGACTGGAATGAGAGCAGTAATGTCACGGCCCGGCTTCTCCCGCCACTGCCTACTCCACTCCGCACGCCAATATGGAGAGTAGGCCTGCAAGCAAAGGCGGCCGGTTGGCAAATCTTGTTTGCTGGTCCATCCATGGTCAGAAACGTAACGTCCCCGCTTCGGAGGAACGTACTCACTGAGTCGCACGTATTCACCGTTGACGTACCTCACCTCGACCTCTTCGGACATCTCAATAATTGTGAGTCCGATGGCCACTGTACCGATGTAGACAACCGTGCAGCGTCCTGGTGACCATCGGTCACGACGACTATGGTCCTTCCGAGGTACTTCCCGCTCATCGAAGTCCCTTCGCGTGAGACGCTCTCCATGGGGCGCGATGACAACGCGATAGCCCTCGTCCTCCAAGGCGAGGAACACTTCATTTGCAAACGAAAGAGCCTTATCAAGGCCTGTCTTAGTGGCGACTATGTCGACAAGCAACCTCTTTCTTGGCTTGAGGTATCCCACGCCATAAGCCGTTCTGGCTTCTTCGAAGATTGCTTTGGCTCCGGTTATTAGGGCATGGTCGGTGTTAGTCCGCTTGATGCGCGTGGCCCGCCTGTTAGGCCTGTCCGAAGGCGGCTTCGGAAGTGGGAGCTTCGTTTCCCACTGAGCGTCGCCACGAGCCCACGCGAGTTCGTCCCCGGGACGAGCATCGGGCAGTCTTGGCTTAGCAGGGGCCTTCCCAACGGCCAACTTTGCCCAATATCCGCGCGCTGGGCGTGGCACGTTGAGCAGTGTGCATACCCTGGCCATGTAGCTAGATGACACTCCGAAACTAGCAGCTACTTTCAGCATCGGTTCAGCCCAGACGAGTTGGTAGAGCGATTCGCGGCTCATAACACCGGGAACTGCATCTGAACCTGTGTCATGGGAGCCGTCGGGAATATTGTGTTCATCCATGATTGAGACGCGCGTGGATTATCGGATGAGCGCACTAAACATGGCCTGGCCGCATGAGGAGGCCAAAAGCGAATCGACTGGGCGAAGCATGCTCCTCAGCGGCTGAAGGGGAGCATCGAAGCAATTCTGGGCCAACGCTGCATGCTGTCGGGACCGCAGGCAGCGCTCTCTTGCGCTATCTCCGGCCGGTCAAAAAGTCCTGCCAGTGCCGCAAAGTATAAACTGGGTCGTTGGTCAGGTTATGCTTTATTGCCCGATATGGAAAATCGTGCTTTCCCATGCACTGGTAGTAGTTTGCAAGGTTCTGCTCAGGGCGGCCCCTAACGTGGACAAAAAGCCGGCTCGACTGGCCGGCTTTGACATCAGGCTTGCAGGGGCAATGGGCCGCTGAACCATCTGCGACTTGTCAGGTCGCTCTGAGTTTTCTGGATTTCACTCAAACGAGAAACGCGCTGAAGTGCGCTACCTGGCTATTGGGTACAAGTAACGGTACAAAGCACGCTCCGTTGCTTGCAAGCCAATAAGCGCGATGCCGGCCGCCCATATCGCCGCCGAAATCAGCGCCATCCTTGAGGACGAGCGTTATGCCGGGCGCACCATTGGAGTGGTCTCCCTTCTTGGGATGGAACAGGCCAAGTTTATCGACGCGATGGTGCGGGAGCGTTGTTCCGCTTCCGAATTACTGCGGCGCGAATTTGATTGCGGAGACGCGCGTACCTTCCAAGGTAGCGAGCGCGACATCATGTTCCTGTCGATGGTGGCCGACCCCGAACGTTGCCACCCGCTCTCGGGCAATGCCTACAACCAACGCTTCAACGTGGCTGCCAGCCGCGCCCGCGACCTCATGTATCTGGTCCGCTCTGTGACGGCGGAGCAAATCTCGGACAAGGACATCCGGATGACTTTGCTCGAGCACTTCAGCACGCCTAAGGTCGTCCACGAAGTGGATGACCAGGAGGGCCTCATCAAGCTGTGCGAATCCGGATTCGAACGCGAGGTGTTCACGATGCTCTTGCAGCGTGGCTATCGCGTCATCCCCCAGGTTAAGAGCGGCGCGTACCGACTGGACATGGTGGTCGAGGGCGCCAACGACGCGCGCCTGGCTATCGAATGCGACGGCGACGCTTACCATGGCCCAGAACGCTGGGCCAGCGATATGAATCGACAGYGTATTCTCGAGCGCGCGGGCTGGACATTCTGGCGTTGCTTCGCTTCGACCTGGTGCTTGCGTAAGGAGGAGGTGTTCGCGGAGCTAGTTGAGCGGCTGACAGCGATGGGCATTGAGCCCATTGGTGCCATGGCTGTACCGTCCCGTTTGGTCGAATCTCGTACGTGGGTGCTCTCAGTCGCAACCCCTGACGCTATTGCTGGAGTCGTCGACGCTGCCATTGTGGCCGCCAAGCAGAAGGAAGCCGCCGTGGAGCAGCCACAATGAAGGAAAAATGCGAGAGGTGTGGTTGCTCGCCCCGTGCACCACGCCGTCGCTGCTCCCAGTGCGGCAAGCGTGTTTGCGTGAGCAACTGCTGGTCTAGGAGCAGCAAGACTTGCACGTCGTGCGCGCCCGACCGCGACACAACAGATTCAGAGAGAAGCGGGCTACGCTGCAAAGTCTGCAAGACGTCGCTCAAGCCGGCTGATAGCAGGTGTCCTAAATGCTTCTGGCTGGTGATTTGAGCACAAGGACGTGAATAACAAGAATAGGGGATAGGGTGTCATGGCAGTAAGATTTCGAAAATCTATCAAGCTTGCCTCGGGTATTCGAATGAGCTGGAGCGGGTCCGCATTGGCTGGACCCTCGGTCCGCGTGGCACGTCGGTTCGCATCAGTAGCCGCGGGACTCGCTTGAACACCAGCTTTGCTGGCTTCTCTACGAGCCAACTGATTAGCCGGCTGAAGCGCACGACATGGAGGCTCCCGAGCGAACCACTGGCGGCCATGAGTGCGCCGCGTTTAGTGCCAAAAAGCGACGCATGAGGTATATTTGAAGGCGACAAGCAGGCGCCATCCGCGGAGCTGCCATGCTTCGGTGGGATGTGACCCGAAAGCGTGGTGGAGGGAAAATGGCAAAACTGATAAGGCGACCCACCATGGCACAAGACAATCCTTACGAAGAAGTCATCGTAGAGAGCCACTGCCCGGCGAGCACTAGAAGTCTTCATGGGTCAGTGCATGTTCGACCAGTGCCCGGTGGGAAATACTCTACCGAACTGCACGTGGAATGTTCGAAACGCTTGGTCCGCGACTACCCAGTTGGCACCAGGTTTCGTCTCACTGCGAAGCTCACCGACCGTGAAGGTGGTGGCCAGTTTTTGTACAGCTATCACGGATGGAGATTCGATGTTTTGACTTAGCGGTCTATCGCATGAGTCCGTACTGCTTTCCTGGTCTACGGCGTACGTCAAAGCGTTGCTGCCAATGGGGGCCAAGACTTGGCGAAAGCCTTAAGGTCCGAGATGGATTACTAATAGCATTTGCCGCCTCTGCCTCGTTGCATGCTGAGATAGCGAAAAAGTCATAGAAGTTTAGTGAGTCAAGCAAATGATGAGCATCCGAATTCAGCACGGTATGCTCGCGAAACGTGTTGTCCTATCGCAGGCGTTCAAGGGGACTGGCTAGATGAAGGTGCGACTTGCCGCGGTGTTTTCGGTCAAAATAAAAATTGAGAAAAGCTGGATTCGTCAGCTGGCTTGGCCGGAACAGGAGCTTGACGCAGAGGTTGTTCGATTCGTGACCGACCGAGCGGAAGGCTTCGAAGTTACGTCCGGCGTCCTGCCGATGCCGGTTCGAATCCTCAAGAGAGTTCCTCTTCAAATACCTGCACCAGCGGAAGCAGCTATATTGAAATGTGCGAACGCTGCCATCGTGGATGAGGCACTGGACGCGTCGGCAGGGACTTGGTTACAGCATCCGTCATTGCACGCCGATGACCGGCCCTTGGACAACGCGGCCGCGAAAGACGCTATCGCTTCCTGGTGCGACGGATTTTCGTATGTTAAGGAGGACCGGGCGACGGGTGTCATCGGTTTCCGCCCGCCACAAGCGGGGGCCTTGCATGCGGTGCACGCGCACTGGACGGTCAGCAGCGAAGTCGCATCTATAGTCTTGCCCACTGGCACTGGAAAAACCGAGACTATGCTAGGAGTTCTGACATCGGCTTGCTGCGAGCGGGTAATCGTCGTTGTGCCAACGGACGCTCTGCGCACCCAGATTGCGAACAAATTCTTGACGCTTGGCCTGCTCAAAGCGCCCGGAAGTACAATCCTCGCCGAAAGCGCACGCTATCCAGTCGTCGGTGTCCTTGAGCACAAATTCGAAACTGCTGATGCCTTGACGGCTTTTTTCGAGCCTTGCAATGTGGTCGTCACTACCAGCCACATTGCGGGGCAATTTCCGACCCACTTGCAGGAGCGCATATCCGAGCTATGTACACATCTTTTCATTGATGAAGCCCACCATGCAGAAGCGCCGACGTGGAAACGCTTCAAAGCCCACTTCGGCCAGCGCCGGGTTCTTCAGTTTACGGCCACGCCTTTTCGCGACGACGACCAACTCATTGATGGGAAGATAGTCTACCGTTATCCGTTGAGGCAGGCACAGACGGACGGATACTTCCAGCCGATTACATTCCGGGAGCGAAGGGAGGCCCTCGAGAAGTTGATGTCTGGGAAATCGAGGCTCGTGGTGTGCGTCGATATGCTCGGCGAGGGATTTGATATGCCGGAGCTGAAAATTGCAGCTTTCCATGACGTTCGGAAAAGCCTTCCGGTAACGCTCCAGCTTGCAGGCAGGTTCACCCGCACCAGACCGGACCTGGGAAGTCCGACATTCATCGCCAATGTCGCCAACATTGATGTCCGGCATGAGCTCGAGAAGCTCTATAGCCAAGACCCGGATTGGAACGAACTGCTCCAAGAACTCAGCGATACCCAGATAGACAAGCAAATCGAGGCTCGGAGCTTCCTGGATGGCTTTGAACCGTTTGAGGGCGAAATTCCGCTGCAGGAAATCAGGCCGGCTACCAGCATGGTGGTCTACCGTACTCGTTGTAGCGCATGGAAGCCTGGAAACTTTCGAAGAGGGCTGCAGGGCCTAGCTCCCTCGGACAAGGTCCGAGATACGCTGAACGTCAAAGAGAACATTCTCGTTGTCGTGATTGGCACCAGCAAGTCGGTCCCGTGGACTGACATTGAGGCGGTGCGGGACTGGGAGTGGGAGTTGCTAGTTGCAATATGGGATAAGGAAAAGGAACTTCTCTACATCCATGGCTCCTCCAAGAGTAGCGAGTATCGAACGATGGCCAAGGTCCTGTGTGGCGACGATGTGGAGCTTATTCAGGACCCTGTGCTCTACCGATGCTTCCATGGCGTCAAGCGCCTACTACTTACGAATCTGGGAATGAATGAGCAATTTGGCAGGCAGATTCGCTACATTGCTCGCATGGGTGCAGACGTTGCCGCTCGTCTGTCAGAGGCCTCGAAGAAAACCGCACGTCGTGCAGTTATCTCCGGAGTTGGTTATGAAAATGGAGCTATCGCAACCATCGGCGCAGCAAAGCGTGGTCGAGTGTGGTCTTTCCAACGCTTACGCCTAGACTCTTTTGCGCGTTGGTGTAAGCACGTCGGTTCGAAAGTCATTGACGAAACTATCGACCCGGAAGCAGTACTAAAGGGAACACTCGTCCCAAAACTCGTGAAGGTGCGTCCAGCCATAATGCCCATCGCTGTCGACTGGCCAGACTGCATCTATCAGGAGTTGGAGAGCGCGTATTCGATAAGGCTCGGCGACGCTCAGACGACCGAGTTTTGGAACCTCGGTATCGAATTGGTTAGTCCCGCCGAGGCTGGCGACATCATGTTCCGGGTATTCAGCGACTCCGCTGAAGTGGTGCTGCGGCTGGAATTGGTACCGGTCGACGACGACACGGTCTCGACCTATCGCTTTGTGTCAGTAGAGGCCGCTGGCACGTTGACGAAACGCCAGCACACTTGGCCGCTTTCCGAGTTCTTCGATGAGAACCCTCCAGTCGTTACCTTCGCCGACGGTTCGTACCTGGAAGGTAATCTCCTTGTGGCGTTGCCGGACATCTATGCACCTTACGACCGGGACCGAATTACCGTATGGGATTGGTCTAACGTCAATATAAAGAAGGAGGCGCAGGGCGTGACTCGGGAAAAGGATTCCATCCAATTTAAGGTTATCGAAAACCTCAAGATGGCAGGCGGGTATGACGTCATTTACGATGATGACGGCTCCGGTGAGTCTGCGGACGTCGTTACCATCAAGGTGACAGAAGAAGAGGCAGGCGCGACCATCGCTGTGGACTTCTACCACTGCAAGTATTCGCAGGAAAGTACCGCCGGCGCGCGCGTTGGCGACCTGTACGAAGTTTGTGGTCAGGCGCAGAAAAGCATAAGCTGGCTTCTGAACCAGTTACGGAAAACCGACCTCTTCGTTCATCTGCTCCGGCGGGACCCCAAGATTCGTGAAGGCAAAGAGCTGTCACGGTACCAGACCGGTGACCGCGACATCCTTCAGGCCATCCGAAATCGTAGCCGAATGGCGGCCATCAAGTTGCGAGTGTTCATCGTTCAGCCGGGGCTGTCCCGCGCGAAAGCGTCTCCAGAACAGCTATCTCTGCTGAGCGTGACAGAGAACTTCCTTCTTGAGACTCACAACGTTCCGTTCGGTGTGATTGCGAGCGCGTGACCCGATATATCAAGCTGAGCCAGGCAGAAAGAGGCGACAAACTGTGGACCTCCTGCTTTGACCAAGGATGAAGCTTGGTGAGCGGCAACAGACGGAATAACAAGCACGCGACCGACGGACGGAGCGCAGTCGTTCATCGGTTCAGTAATAATCTAAGTGAGTCGTCGTACCTAACAACGAAGCAAGCCGTGGCTTCCCAGGTAGCGCTCCGCCATGCTCGACGGTGCGGGTAACCTGGCACCCGCAGTTCCGGCCGGACGAAGATGGAGGGCTGTACGAAGACATTCCCGCCGTCATTTATCTAGGTGGGGGCTTTGAAGCGGTATCGGCAAGTGTGAACGATGCGGCGTGGGAATCGCTAGCGCGGGCTATGTTGTCGCCGCTCTTTGAGACTCCTGTGCATTTCCTCGTGCGCGCCTTCTCAAGCGATGGAATCGACGAATTCATCGCTCATATGCTGACTATCGAGGCAGCTCTTGGGCTTAGGAGCGATTACGGGAAGGAAAAGCAGGTTTTGCCCAAGCTTAACGGTCCGAAACGAATCGAGTGCCGCATAAGCGCATTGCTGAATTCTCCTGCGGATGGCGCGTTGTACGACTGGTTGTTCGACCTCCGTAGTGTATTTTTACATGGGCGGCAGATGACAGCGATTGGCGCGGAGTATCGACTGCAAGCCGGGTCCTTGGCTCGCAGGGTCGCAAGAGCAGTGCTGGAACGCGCGGTAGCCGGTGGGGAGCTTGCAAAGAGCTGTGAGGACTTTGCCACCAACCTGTTGGTGCAAGGGGGGGGCAAAGTTGCAAGGCAAGAAAAAGGGGTAGAGAGAGGGAGGCCGACGCCCCGAAACAGCGAGAACTCGCCGATTTCGGGGGCCTTCCATGCTACGCGCCTAGGTCAGAGTCGTGAGACCGTGACAAACGCCACAGCTACGACGGCCGGCAGCACGAATGCAACCAGCGGACTCACGCCGGCAGTGCTCAGGACCGCAAAGGCACCCAAGATTGCCGACATGGCTTGACCCAAGCCGTCCGGAGCTGTTGTTTTTGGTTGAGCCATGTGCCCTCCCTATTCAACATTGCCATCAGTCTCATGAAGAGGCGGGAATGGCGACCCAGACTTTGCTGTCTATTCTTCATTTCAGCAGCGGAACGGCGACAGCAACCCGACTGCTCGGTTGTCGAGCATCGTAGCCAAGCTACGATGCCCAAGCGTTCGGGAAAAAAGAGTGCGCGATTCTATCACATCCTGGCTGCGAAGTGACGCGGTCAATGACCCTGCCGCCTCTGTCAGCTCCGGTCCCAAGGCCACGGTTTCATTCCTTCCGCATGGCGGTTCGCCCCTCCAACGCAAATTGTATAGACATTTGGTGATGTATAAGCCAAAAACCACAAGATATAGTGTTCTGATGCTTTAATCTCCGTGATATAGTAGGAAATTGGCACTCTGGGGGGTAAGAGTGCTAGTCATTTTCATGGCGCGCGGGTGTAGTCAGCGGTCCCTTTGTTTTGGCTATGGGGTTGTGAGATGAATACAGCGAAATCGCGTTTCCAAGTTCTCGCGCTGTCCGGCGGCGGGTACCGAGGGCTGTTTACGGCTCGTATCCTGGCCGAGATTGAACAGCAAATCGGTGCGCCCGTCGGCTCGCGGTTCGACCTCATCGCCGGCACGTCTATCGGTGGCATCCTGGCGCTAGCGGTTGCTCTCGAGATTCCTGCGCAACGGATGGTGAAGCTGTTCGAAAAACACGGCGCAGAAATTTTTCGTAGGCGCTTTTCCGGCCGTGGCCTTTTTCGGTCCCAGTACAGCAGCCAACCACTGTTCAAGTACCTGTTGGGAGAGGAGGTGTTTGGTGAGCGACTCGTCGGCGAATGCCTGCACCCCGTCATTGTTCCTTCCATCAACTACACGCGCGGCCTGCCGGTAGTCTTCAAAACGCCTCATCACCCCGACTTCAAGACTGACCATCGTCATCGAGTGGTCGACGTCGCGATGGCAACTAGCGCGGCGCCAATAGTTTTCCCCCGCTACGTGTTCAACAACTGCCAGTACGTCGACGGCGGCCTGTTTGCGAATGCGCCAGGGCTGCTTGGTGTTCACGAAGCTTTCAAATTTTTGGGCGCCTCACGGGCTGAAGGGGATGTCGGCGTACTGTCAATTGGGACGATGTCGTCGAAATTCACAGTCAATCCGAAGCGGAATCGCGCTGGCGGAACCATCGATTGGGGTGGCTGGTGGCCGGTCAATGCACCCAAGCGACTTTTTGGCCTTGGGATTTCGGCGCAGGAAGCGATGAGCGACCACATGCTGCGCCACCAGTTTCCCAATGGGAACTACGTCCATATTGATGACGTACTCACCGACGAACGGTCGCAAGCCGTGGCGTTGGATAAAGCAGATGCTGCCGCCCGCGAGGTCCTGCTCGGGTCTGCGGCCGAGGCTGCCAAGGATTTCGTCGGCAGCGCGGCGTTTGGCAATTTCATGGACCACAATGCGCCCGTGCCGACCTACTACTACGGGCCACGTGTTAACAACCTGAAGGTGGCGTGATGCTGAAGCTGACTCGACTGTTTTACTCGACCGTCGCTAACGGGACCTTCGGGGATAATATCGAGGTTGAACCGGAGCAACGCCAGGTCTTGGTTGATTGCAAGAACAAGATTCGCGAGTACCTACGGCCCGCCATCGAAGAGGCGAGCACTGAAGTACTCGGGATGGAGCATAAGGTAACGCCAAGATTCCGGACACAGGGGTCCTGGGCGTACGGGACGTGTGTTCATCCTTGTACGCTGCCGCCGCAAGAAATGGACTGGGATTTTGGAGTCTACTTGCCCATCACTCTCTGGGAAGAGAATGGCCCRCCGGCACGGATGGCCAAAGCATATTTCCAGCTTGTGGAGGCCCTGTTGACTGACCTCTGCAAGCGGGAGGGTTGGATTCTCGATAAGTCGAGAGACAACTGTAGTCGTGTCAAGGTCGCGAACTGGGCGCACATTGATGTCCCGTTGTACGCCGCTTCGGAAGACGAGTTCGTCAAGGTCCGCGAAACGCAAATTTTCGATTCCCTGAGAAAGGCGGCGGACTCCAAAGGTATGGCCATGGACGCACGTGACAAGTCGGAGAGCGAAGCCCTTGGTGACCTCATCGGCCAGTCCTGGGATGACATGGAAGGTTTAGTCCTCGCGAAGCGTTCAGGGGAGTGGGTGCCTTCAGACCCGGCAGACGTTTCAAAGTGGTTCAAGGACTGTATCGAGGAGCATGGTGAGCAATTGCGCCGTGTCTGTCGGTTCTTGAAGGCGTGGCGTGATTTCCGCTGGAAGACCGGTGGCCCGACGTCCGTATCCATCATGATTGCGGTAGCGCAGAGCTTCGTCCCTGTCCGCGGTCGCGATGACTTGGCGATTGAACAGGGTGCTAGGGCCCTGGCGAAGGCACTGAAGCTCGATATTCGCGAGCGCGGCATTGACGGCGGCAAAGATGACTTCAATCGATTGGAGGAATCGGAGCGCGTCGAGGCATCGTCGTGTGCTTATGCCCTTGCTGAAGCGATACGGCAAGCTCGCGAGTCGAGTCTTCCGTACGTATCCCACGCAATCTCGTTGTTGCAGGCGCAATTGGGCTCACGCCTTCCAAACAAGCCAGAATGGGTCGAGCCGGATTCGTCCGGCGACGATATTCGCCGCGTTCCCGCATCAACGGTGTCCAAGCCCGTTGTCGGCGCACAAAGCGCAGGCTAATTCGGATGAGCGAGAGCGCCTACGGTCGCGCCTTGCAAGTGTTGTCAGCGGCCGGCCTCAAATTGGTAAAGGCGCGAGGGAGAGTTCGGGCCTTTGAGGGGCCGCTCAAGACCGCGTCACGGGACGTCTTGGTTCGGATGGAGATTGAGGATTGGAATTTCCTCCGCTATCCGCGCATCACTTTGCTGGAGCGTCCTCAAGGGGCAGCCAAGGTAATGGAGCACGTCGATGCGCTTGGCGGCCTGTGCTATTTCTCTCCTGGGTCGGTAATTCTTGACCGCTTCGAGCCGGATGTGGCGATTCTGCAGTGTCTGACTGCGGCGAGGACGGTCCTGAATCGCATCGCCAGCGGCACAACTCGGAGTGCGGACATTGCCAATGAATTCGGTGCCTACTGGATGGGTGGACAGCGTCCGCCCGCCTATCCGGTAATGGTGGGCGAACTCGAGCCTGATGCAACCTCAGCATCGTACTTCTTGATGGAGCAAGACGGCGGCGACCGCAAAGGCCTCATAGCGCAGGACGCTATTGCTGCGGCAAGGGTGGGAGAGGGCTTTGCGGCTGAGAGGGTGGCTGAGGGAGCTCTCGCTTGCTTTCTCTTTAAAAGTAGCGAGGCGCCCGGCGTGCCTGTCGAGGGATTGCCGTCAACCATAAAGCAGTTCTTCAAATGGGTGAAGTCCTGGGATGCTGAACTGTCGAAGCAAGTTCAACAGTGTCTCGGCACTGACAAGACGTATCTGAAGCGCAAAGGCTGCGTCATTGCCTTCAACACACCGCTCGGCCGATTCGGCGTCATGTTCAAGCTGGACCTAAAGCACAGGCAGGGCTTCCAGAACTCTCCTAGGGAATATCGAAACTATCTACACCACGCTGGCGGGGAAACGGCCGTTCTAAGACTGCGCCTTGACGACATTTCCCCAGCCTACATCCACTCGAGGAACCTGGAGTTTTCAAGCTTGGCTGGCAGGCGGCTTACTCTCATTGGATGCGGTGCGATTGGAGGATATTTAGCTCAAGCACTCGTACGGCTGGGCGCGGGGACAGGGAAGAACGGGCTGCTTCGCCTTATCGACATTGGCGAGATGGAACCCGACAACCTGGGGCGTCACGCACTTGGTTTTCCGGCCTTATATCGCAACAAGGCCGAGGCCCTGCGAGATGAATTGGCGCGCCAGTTTCCGTATGTGCAAGTCGAAACCCAAACAACCAGCCCGACGTTGAACGCGAAGTTCTTTGCGACGGACCTCGTCATTGATGCCACGGGGGATGAAGCGTTGAACACCTTAGTAAATGCCGCGCATATTGAGCGCCGGCTTGGGCCAGTCCTGTACGTGCGGGTGATGGGTAACGGTGAGTGCGTCCAGGCTCTCTGGTCAGATTCCGAAAAGTACGGGTGTTTCCAATGCTTGCGCCAGGGATTCGGGCCAAACTATCGTCAGGAGCGCTATCAGGTTCTGGCTAGCCCTCCGCGCACTCGATTCAGAGGCTGTAGCGCCTATACGCCGTATGCCGTATCGACATCGATGTCGGCGGCGGCCTTGGCTGCGGATATGGTCAGCGACTGGCTCAGAGGGTCCGTTAGCCCCCGGTTCAGAACTCGCTACCTCGAGAACGCCGATGCCAAACGCATCAAGAACCAGAACATTGCACCGGCAAACAACTGTCCAGCATGCCAGAGGCACTGATTGTCCCGCATCCGCTGGTTGAAGACGCCAAGGTCTTGATTGAGGCAGATGTACTGGAGAACCTGCTGAAGTTCAGGCAACTGGCCCCGTCATCGCACGAGGCGGGCGGCATTCTGATGGGATTCAGAAGGGGTAGCCACGTACATGTGGCCGCTATATCTTCTCCGCAGCCGGGAGACCAACAGCATCGCTTCGGTTTCCATCGGCAGGCGAGAGCCCATCAGCGAATCGCCGTCCGACACTGGAATGCTCAGCAGCAGACCATGGACTATCTGGGCGAATGGCACACTCATCCCGAGATAAGACCGTCTCCGTCCTCCATCGATACGCACGAGTGGAGAAGACTTTGCGCCGGCAAGTCTGTACCGATGATATTTCTCATCGTGGGGACCGAGAACGCCTTGTGGCTCGGTGTCGGGCAGCGGAGCACGCTCAGCGGCGCAAACGCCTTTGTTAGATAGCTGCGCGACCGCCTTTCACCGATTATCTCACGAAGCCGTCTCTCATTTCGCCTTCTCATCCTTGCTGCCGCTGGCAAGCTTTACGATAGCGACAAGCGATTCCATAATTCTCGGGTCTACCTGCGATGCATCCAGCGAACTGAAGGCTGAGCTTCGGTCGATATTCCAGTGCTGGAAGACCTCCTTCAACTCCTCCCACTGTGTCTTGTCGCCAAATGCCTGCAGATAGAACTCTCCGAAGCGAATAGCGTGGATGCGGTCCGAGCTCTTTAGCGATTCAGTCGAATAGGATTTTCCGAGCGAGAACGCGTATCTCGCGCACGCTCCGAGTAGGCCAATCACCGCAAGAGTTTTCAGCGCTACGTAGATGAGGTTCTGTGTTGGCAGCTCCACTTGCTGGCCAGCCTTACTAAGACCCCACATAGCAAAGCCAATGCCGCTGACAAGAGACACGAACCCCAATCCATACCATGCGTAGCTGAGGATTCTGTCTCTAGATTCGAGTTTGCTCAACGACGAAATCGCGGTGCCGATGAATCCTGCGGCATTGCTTTGAATCTTCTCGGCGGCTCTTGTTGATTCGACCTCCTTCGCCGCTCGACGACCAATAAAGGCGGATATTGCACTCTCAATTTGTGGAACTATGGAATCTACATCTGCGTCAGGTTGGATAATGGCGTGAACATCCTGCATCGAAAGCGGCAATGGCGCGTTGTCGATAACAATAGGTATCAACAACATACGGTCCGATTCGTTAGCGTACGCTCGGGCTGCACCGACCTCCGTCAGAACATACTGGGACTTATCGGTTTTTTGAGAGAAGACAACAATGAATACATCCGATGTCTTGAGGCCATGGTCAAGCGCCGCTCTCCAGTTCACGCCTGGCGATAGCTCATCGACATCAAATGAGAGCGTATGGCCAGCGTCTTTGAGTCTGTCTGCAAGTCGCGATACAAAGGGTAAATCTTCGCGTTGATATGAGATGTAGACCTTCGCCATAATTTTAAGTTTGATTATCGTTCGTCATAAAAATTGGGCGCAGCCAGCTTCCTTGAGGGCCCAACGTCGGTCGACAAGTAGTGGCGCCTCGGCAAGTTGCACCCGTGCAATGGGCGCTGTCTAGCTTTGGTCTGGCTACGGAACAAACAGTGGCTCGAGAATGGCAACAGTAGAGTATGGATTAAGTCGAGCGAGATTGCTGCCCAGCAGAAGAGGGGCAGCAATAATGGTACCGGAGAGCTTGGCACCAGTACCAAGCCTCGGGCTGGGCGTATCTCCCTTTTGGCCATCGCTAGGCCGCGGACTCCGTTCCTTCAGCAGATACGACCCACTCTGGCAAACCCACCGAGCGAGCACTGCGCAATGCCCTCGAGGCCTTGATGCAGACAGACCCGGTCCCACGAGTGAAGCAGCGAGCAACTGCGCTGCTCGAACTCGCGCCAGCGTTCATAAGCGGCCATGCGCCAGGCAGCAGCAGGGAGCACTGACCGATGTCAATGCAACAGTTCACATTTGATGTGTTCGCCGACTACCACCAGTTCTACGTGCAGGACCGCGGCATCAACCCGGAAGCGCCGACTGACTGGACAGACGAGGACGTGGAGCGGCGAGCAAAGGTTGCCGACAACGTGGTGGTCATCTGCCCGCTCCGAAACATGACCGTTCCAGTTACCCTGGAGCTCCATGAGGCCGAGCCGGCCATCGACTAAACCGGCTACGACCATGCTGTTGGATGCTCTGTCGACCTGCCGACAGGCGAGCTCCAGGTTCACGAATGCACGGGCTCCGAAGTCCTGAGGCGAACCGTGAAGCCCGGAACCTACGCCGTACTTGCCCTCTATTCCGGCTTGGACACAATCGACGAGAGCGGCCTTGAGGGTGGTGACGCATACCGCCTCCGCCTAGTGCTTTGGCCGACGCCGTCTGCACAGCCCTTGACCGTCCTGAAAGCCTGGGTGGAATAGGATGAGCTGAACGCGCCTCGATTCGAGGGGGGCGGCTGGAGCTGCAGACTCATCGCTGTGAACAGAATCCCTTTGCGACACGGTGTGTCCGCTCAGCATGCTGCGCGAGTTCGGCCTGACAACGGGTCGCAGGGAATCTTAGTCTGCGGCGTGCGGGAATGGTAAGGCGGGTTTGGTTCCGTCGGACTCCAGTCGTTGCGCCGTCCTTGGCTCATCTTGCTAAAGCAGAGCGGGAAGTATAGCCAAAAAACGACATGCAGCTTAAATGTGCGTTTCGTGCTATACGAATAGAGTGGGGGGCTTTGGAGACACGGCGGGCACCCGCTGCGAGTGTCGCTCCGGTAGAAAATTAGCAGACCGATACGGGTTTGTATGCGATAAAGCACCGCGGGTTAGGGCCGTGCATGAAATCCAACGAAGCGCTTTATCTTGTACACGAAATCCAGCGAATTGCTTTACGCGAAGGGCGGCTTGAGCACCTGACCCATCAGAAAAGTCCAGCGAACCGGTTTATCTTTGACCAGAGAGTCGGTTTAGCTGACACGGTGAAAGCCGCGTGGGCTTTTTCCATTGGAGCCAGCCATGTTCGCACCGCTCGCCTTCGGCCTTTGGTGGGGCGTCTGTGCGGAGGCATGTTGCCCTGGCTCAATGGTTTCCCGGGGCAGCCCCGTACAGCGCAAGGGACGGCGAAACGTCTCCGCTGGCGGGCCGAGAGAATAGCTTGCCCGATATGCCGGGGGGTAGGCAACCCCATCGCGGCCCCGGATGCCCAGAGCGCTACCATCGGCACGATCTACGAGGGTGGCGAGTGGGATGCTGACGGCAACGTGGTCACGCCGCCAGCGGCTGTGCCTGGGTGGCACGTGAACCTGCGCCTGGAACGCCCGCTGGCCGCCGGCGAGGCGACGGCACTGGGCAGCATTGTCGTCGCGCCGGAGCCGGGGACGCCATATCGGGTGTGGGCTTCGATACTTGTCTGTATAGACAGATTTCCTAAAATTGTGGTGCAGACGGAAGGCGCCCGCCCGTCGGGGCGGGGCCTGCCAGTATCGATAGTTATGTTTGGGGTACATAACGAGATCTGGAGGCTACTATGGACCAGCATGCGCGCACATTGGTGGTGTTCTACCCCCTAGAAACAGGGGAATGTTCCTTTGCAGAAGTCAGCGGCCAGAGTGTCATTCACTTCGGTCCATTCGAGTCCCGAGAGCTTGCCGAGAAGCTCCTCGCGGACATGTATCCCGAAACGCCGATCGTGGAACTGCCGGAGCAGTCTGCGAAACTCGATGATGATCAGATAATGATCCTCGGATACGCCACAGCACAGCAGGTAGCGTTTCAAGAAGAAACCGGCGAGTAGCCTGCCGCACAATCGACTAAGCCACCTTCGGGTGGCTTTTTCATCCGGCCATTCCTGGACACCATCGCGGTGTCCGAGCTGGGCCGTGCGCTGCTGGCGAAGTCCGACAACGGGTACAACGTGCTGGTCGGCAGCATGCCGGCGGCGCCAATCCTGTTTCACAGCTACGCCGACCACCCGCGGCGGCTGATTCAGATCCAGCATGGCGACGGGCCGGGCCCGCGCTGGGGCTGGAACGGTGACGTGAAGCGCCCCACGTTCACGCCCAGCGTGCTGGTGCGCAGCGGCCACTACGTTCCCGGGTACAAGACCGGCGGCGACTGCTGGTGCGCCTACTACGCCGAGCACCCGGACGAAGAGCGCGATTTCGAGTGTGGCGTGTGCCACAGCTTTGTGATCGACGGCAGCATCCAGTTCCTGGGCGACTGCACGCATGCGCTGGCCGGCCAGACGGTGCCGCTGGCCGAGTTTCCGGAGGGCTGGGGATGCTGATGCCGACGATTCCATGGCGCGCTGCAGGATTGGCGGTGGTCGCTGAAACGCTGTTCGCCGCCGGCTGGACGGCGAACGGCTGGCGGAAGGACGCTGAACTGTCCGAGCTCACTGCCGCACGCTCCCAGGCGGATCTGGCAACCACGGATCAAGCGCTGCAGGATCTGCGCGCCGCCGGCGCCAGCATCCGCCAAAAGGCCGACGAGCTCGCCGGCATCCAATCGACTCTTGGCGCCAAGCTCGACGCCATCCGCAAGGATATGAAGAATGCGAGGCCCTTGCCTGTGGATTGCCGCCCTGACGATTTCCGGGTGCGCAAGCTGTCCGACGCCGTTGAGGCAGCCAAGCAAGCCGCCGCCGCTCGATAGCGCGCTGGCGGCGCCCGTGCGTAGTACCGGATCCGCCAGCGGCGGCCGACTATGACACCTGGCAGGACTGGGTTATGCGGGACTTGCTAGGTGCGCTGGGGGAGTGTGCAGCTTGGCATCGCAAGTTGGTCGAAGCGTGGCCCATGTAGGCCGCCGTTCAGCGCCTCTTGGCGACGGTGTCCAGAAAATTACGCCCGTGGTTGGTGAGACGAACTTGGCTACGGCCGTGTTTCGGTCGTTCCAGTCGTACGAGCTGCCGATGCACGAGGCTCTTGAGGTCGGCAGGGTCCAATTCGAGATTCCCGTCTGCACTTTCGAGAAGCATCAAGGCGGCGATTTCATGAGGACTGAGCATCTTCGTCTCCTGCGAAGGGGATAGGATTGTTGAAGGTCATGCAGCGGGCGGCTGCGCCGTTGAAAAGCTAACTCTCCATCTCCGTGTCCAACCTCGCAACGCAGGATACATTTCCTTACTGCGTATGACAAAGGGAAGTGAAGTCCCCGGTTCCTGCGCGCCTTGGAAGTGGCGTTAGCGCGATTCATCTTCTCAAATCGTAATGCCTGTGTCTGGATGTAACGTAGCCGGACCGACGCGGAACTCCGTCCTCTTGTTGCTTGTCCTTTTTGTATAGTGCGCGCGTGCCGCGATGTGGCATCGCCATGCACTATGACCCGCCGACCCGCAGAAGCACCAGCAGGAGACATTTAATGAAATCAATCCAAAAGATGTGGCTTGCTAGCGTTGTTGGGTTGCTTGCTGCTTCGGGCAATGCAGCTGCCAGGGGGGATGTGGGCAGAATACTGGCTGCAACGGATGGTGCGCCACCCATGAACAGTGCGCCTGGCACGCCTGGGCTTCCCGAGGCACCAAGCAATCGCACCGTGCCAAAGGATAACTCCACCGCAATGGGGAAATCTGCACCGTCTGCGGAGTCCTCGACGAAACTCAGCGACAGTGCCATCACGATGAAAGTGAAAGCCGAGCTTCTTGCCTCGAAGGTGCTCAGGCCCAACGGAATTCGAGTGCGAACTGAAAACGGTGTCGTGCACCTCGACGGCAAAGTGCAAAATGACTCGGAGAAGCTGACGGCCCTGAATGCAGTCCGTGCAGTGGATGGCGTGCAATCAGTGGTAGATGGCCTGCAGGTCGGGAAATAGGCTGGAGCAACTGCGCTAGTCGACGTGCTGCAGCCTGAAATCTCCGAGCAGGCGGTGGCTGACACTCGGCAGTGAAAACGCGCGGGATAGGTCCGTGATATTGCGCGCGAAAGGCGCCCCGCTGGTACCGAGGGAATGGCCGGGCGAAAGGGCTCGGGCTGGCCCCGCGCGGCCTGCGCGCAAATCTCAAAGCCGGCGCATCCCCGACTTGCTGTCATGGCGTCTCGCAATGACGAACTGCCTGTAGGACGAAATCCGGCATGAAATCAGTGCGCACCCGATAGCATGTGCGCATGGCTCGAAGGATACTGGACTACCCAGTTCGGATAAGCCCATGCTGCTCTTTGTGATCGTTACCCTCGCGGCAATTGGGGTGATCGCCATTGCGATTTCCCTTTTGAAATAGTGACGATGCGCTGCTTCAAGATGAAGTCGGAATGGCTCAGTCTAAGGCCGCGGTCGCAGATCCTCCGTAGGAGATGCTATGGCTTTCAAATACACCTTCATTGATGTAACCAACGCCACGCCCGCCGGCGCCCCCGTTCTCGTGGCTGAACTGACCGCAGACGCGCCCATGCCGCATCTCGCTCTTGGTGTGGTCATTCGCCTGCCGGACGCCGCCGGCAAGCCTTGGCTAGTGAAGGAACTGAGCCTGAGTCCGATGATCGAGATCAACGTGGTCGGCGCGGACCTGGCGGTCTTGGTCTATGTGACTGCCGGGTAAGCCTCCGGCTTTCGCGGACATCCACAAATGCGCTGCGTGGCTGTCGCGCAGCTATTCCCAGCGTCCTTGCTGGCAAGTGCCAGGTACTGCTGGACCTGACCGCATGCCAAGCAGGATGCTCCGTCGGGTACCGCGGTCAGCCTGCCGCAGCTCGGGCTCTTCGGGACCTCGCGCCCAAGCCCGGGGAACGTCTCTGGGATGCAGAACGCATCAGAGTCGAGGGAAGCGAGCCCGCAGCGGCGGCTTTACATAGGGCGGGCCACCCGGAATCGGTGGTGCTGCCCGCCTGCGTCGAAAGACAGGTACTCCGCTAGCCAGACCATTGCCCGGATCAAGGTCGGTGGCTGGCGTGACGGCGCCAGCGGTCCGATGCAGGTGGTGTCCGGCCCCATCGGCCGGCAACGTGGGTATTTCGAAGCGCCGCCAGCCAATCGCCTGGAAGCTGAAACAAGCCGATTTCTCGACTGGGTCAATGGCGCATCGAACGATCTACCTCTGCTCAAGGCAGGGCTCGGCCATTTGTGGCTCGTCACCTTGCATCCGTTTGACGACGGCAACGGCCGTATAGCCCGTGCGACCGGCGACCTGCTGCTGGCGCGCGCCGATGGCAGCCCGCAGCGTTTCTATAGCCTGTCGGCGCAGATCCGGCGGGAGCGCAAGGCCTACTACGATCTCCTGGAGCGGACCCAGAAGCGGTCGATGGATGTCACCGAGTGGCTGGCCTGGTTCCTCGATACGCTGCATCGCGCCGTCGATCAGGCGCAGGACACCCTTGATGTTGTGCTCGTCAAGACGCGATTCTGGCAGCGTTGGGCGACCACGCCACTGAACGAGCGGCAAGTGAAACTGCTCAACGGACTGCTTGATGGTTTCGAAGGCAAGCTCACCAGCTCCAAGTGGGCGGCGATCGCCAAATGCTCTCCAGACACCGCGCTGCGCGATATCACGGATCTGCTCGCACGTGGCATCCTGCGGAAATCGGATGCAGGCGGGCGCAGCACCAGCTATGAGTTGAACGACCTATCCGTGTAGGCGCGCCTCCGGGAAATGACTTGGCTCGTGGGTGGAACCGCGTCTCTATGCGGTTGGTCCGCGAGCACCAAGCGCACACTCTCGTCGCTGGCACACGCGTTGCCGCAACGCATACACCCCCAGTGGGCTTGGCTGCAGTGCCGGTATGCGCCAGTTCGTGTAGCGCGCAAGCGGCAACATAACCGATGCGTGCGCCTGCCGCGCATCGGCGAACCCCGGATGCGCTACGCGCCCAGGCAGCTCTCCCATCGCTAGGCCACGCGCCGCCCGGGCAGCAGCCCGGCGTACTCCCTCCCCAGGTACTCGGCCGTTTGTTCCAGCAGGAACGCCCGGCAGCCCTCGCTGGCCGGCATCAGCCGCTTGCTCGCCATGTGCGCGATATGCCAGACGCGCTCGATCGGCGTGCCCGCCACATCCAGCAGTGCAATCTCCTTGGTGCGCAATTCCAGTGACAGAGTGTGCAGTGACAACAGGCTGATGCCCATGCCTGCCATCACGGCTTGCTTGATCGTTTCATTGCTGCCCAGGGTGACCACTTTGGCCGGCGCGAACAGGTGGTGCTTGAACATTTGCTCGGCCACCGTACGGGTGCCGGATCCTGGCTCGCGCAGCAGGAAGGTTTCGTGGCGCAGTTCTTGCAGATCGAAGCCCCCGGCATCGCGTAGCGGATGCCGGGGCGAGGCCACGATCACGTGCGGATGCATGGCGATGGGTTCGGACACGGCGTCGAGTTCGCGCGGGGGCCGGCCCATCAGCGCGAGGTCGATCTCGTTGTCCTGCAGCAGGCGCAGCAGCGTTTCTCGGTTGCCTTCGGCAAAGCGCACGTCGACGTGCGGATAGCGCGCCGAGTAGCCGGCCAGCAGCCTGGGCGCGAAGTACTTGGCGGTACTGATCAGCCCGATGGAGATCGAGCCCTGGTCGATGCCCTTGACCGCCTGCAGGCCGTCCTCGGCGTCTTTCACCTCACCCAGGATGCGCGAGGCGTGATGCAGGAAGCGGTCGCCGGCCTCGGTCAGCGTGAGCTGGCGGCTGACGCGCTCGAACAGCGGGAGCCCGACCACGGACTCGAGTTGCTTGACCTGCATGGAGACGGCGGGCTGGGTCAGGTGCAGTTCCTCGGCCGCCCGCACGAAGCTGGCGTGCCGGGCAACGGTGACGAAGATCTGCAACTGGCGAAGGGTGAGGGAGCGGAGAAAGGACATGAGGTACGCACCACCTTGTCAGATAAGGGATCCCTTATATGCGGGCTAAGAATATCTGAATTTACCTTATGTGGATAGCTGGATATCTTTTCCCTCACACGCAGTCAATGCAGCCCATGCAGCCCATGTAGCCAATGCAGCCAACCCACGGGAAGGAAACCACCATGAACGCCCCTGAGACGATCCAAGCCACCGCCAAGCCCCGCAAGCGTTACGACGCCGGTGTGATGAAGTACAAGGAAATGGGATATTGGGATGCAGGCTACGAGCCCAAGGACACCGACCTGCTCGCGCTGTTCCGCATCACGCCGCAGGCGGGCGTGGATCCCGTCGAGGCTGCCGCCGCGGTGGCTGGCGAGTCGTCCACGGCCACGTGGACGGTGGTGTGGACCGACCGGCTCACCGCCTGCGATATGTACCGCGCCAAGGCCTACCGCGTGGATCCGGTGCCAAACAATCCCGAGCAGTTCTTCTGCTACGTGGCGTATGACTTGTCGCTGTTCGAGGAAGGCTCGATCGCCAACCTGACCGCCTCCATCATCGGCAACGTGTTCAGCTTCAAGCCGATCAAGGCGGCCCGCCTGGAAGACATGCGCTTCCCGGTGGCTTACGTGAAGACCTTTGCCGGCCCGTCCACTGGCATCATCGTCGAGCGCGAACGCCTGGATAAGTTCGGCCGCCCGCTGCTGGGCGCCACCACCAAGCCCAAGCTGGGCCTGTCGGGCCGGAACTATGGCCGCGTGGTCTACGAAGGGCTGAAGGGCGGGCTGGATTTCATGAAGGACGACGAGAACATCAACTCGCAGCCTTTCATGCACTGGCGCGACCGCTTCCTGTTCGTGATGGATGCGGTCAACAAGGCGTCCGCCGCTACCGGCGAGGTCAAGGGCAGCTACCTGAACGTCACCGCCGGCACCATGGAGGAAATGTACCGGCGCGCCGAGTTCGCCAAATCACTGGGCTCGGTGATCATCATGATTGACCTGATCGTGGGCTGGACCTGCATCCAGTCGATGAGCAACTGGTGCCGGCAGAACGACATGGTGCTGCATTTGCACCGCGCCGGGCATGGCACCTACACACGCCAGAAGAATCACGGCGTGTCCTTCCGCGTGATCGCCAAATGGCTCCGCCTGGCGGGTGTCGACCATATGCATACCGGTACCGCGGTGGGCAAGCTTGAAGGCGATCCGCTCACCGTGCAGGGCTACTACAACGTCTGCCGCGATGCCTATACCAAGACCGACCTGACGCGCGGATTGTTTTTCGACCAGGACTGGGCCTCGCTGCGCAAGGTGATGCCGGTGGCCTCGGGCGGCATCCACGCCGGGCAAATGCACCAGCTGCTCGACCTGTTCGGCGACGACGTGGTGCTGCAGTTCGGCGGCGGCACCATTGGCCACCCGCAAGGCATCCAGGCCGGCGCCACGGCCAACCGCGTGGCCCTGGAAGCCATGGTGCTGGCCCGCAACGAGGGGCGCGACATCGTCAACGAAGGGCCCGACATCCTGCGCGACGCAGCCAAATGGTGCTCGCCGCTGCGGGCAGCGCTTGATACGTGGGGCGATATCAGCTTCAACTACACGCCGACCGATACCTCGGATTTCGTGCCCACCGCGTCCGTGGCCTGAGCCCGCGCCGTACCTGACACCAACGAACAAGAGACGAGGACATCATGCGCATTACACAAGGCACCTTCTCCTTCCTGCCCGAACTCACCGACGCGCAGATCACCAGCCAGCTCGAGTACTGCCTGAACAAGGGCTGGGCGGTCGGCATCGAGTACACCGACGACCCCCATCCGCGCAATACGTACTGGGAGATGTTCGGACTGCCGATGTTCGACCTGCGCGACGCCGCCGGCATCCTGCTGGAGATCAACAACGCGCGCAAGACTTTCCCCAACCACTACATCCGCGTGATGGCCTTCGATGCGACGCATACGGTGGAATCGGTGGTGATGTCCTTCATCGTCAACCGGCCCGCTGACGAGCCGGGCTTTCGCCTGGTACGGCAGGAGGAACCGGGTCGCACGATGCGCTACTCGATCGAGGGCTATGCCGCGCAGGCTCGTCCCGAAGGTAGCCGCTACTAAGTCCGCAGCATCTCGTCGACACTCACGGAGGACACCATGTCAGCGCCGGAATCTCCCTCGCACCTGCAGCCGCCTGGCACGCTGGCGGATGTGCTCGCCAGCTCGGGAATCGCTGATTTGCTGGCACAGCTTGACCGCGAACTGATCGGGCTGGCGCCAGTGAAAGGGCGCATCCGCGATATCGCCGCGCTGCTGCTGGTGGACAAGCTGCGGGCGGCGCGCGGGTTCAGCGCCGGCGCGCCCAGCCTGCATATGTGCTTCACCGGCAATCCCGGTACCGGAAAGACCACCGTGGCCATGCGCATGGCGCAGATTCTCCATCAACTCGGCTACGTGCGCCGGGGGCATCTGGTGGCGGTCACGCGCGATGACCTTGTCGGTCAGTACATTGGCCACACCGCGCCCAAGACCAAGGAAATCCTGAAGAAAGCGATGGGCGGTGTGCTGTTCATCGACGAGGCTTACTACCTCTACCGGCCCGAGAACGAACGCGATTATGGCCAGGAAGCCATTGAGATCCTGCTGCAGGTGATGGAGAACAACCGCGACGACCTGGTGGTGATCCTGGCCGGGTACAAGGACCGCATGGACCGGTTCTTCGAATCCAACCCGGGCATGTCCTCTCGCGTCGCGCACCATATCGACTTTCCCGACTACCAGGTCGACGAACTGGGACAGATTGCGGACCTGATGCTTGGCGAGATGCAGTATCGCTTCGACGAGCAAAGCCGTGCGGTCTTTGCCGACTACCTTGCGCGCCGCATGGTGCAGCCGCATTTTGCCAACGCCCGCAGCGTGCGCAACGCGCTCGACCGCGCGCGGCTGCGGCACGCCTCCCGCCTGCTGCGGGATCCCGGCGTGGTCGCCGACGACCTCGCGCTGACCACCATCACCGCCCCCGACCTGCTTGCCAGCCGCGTGTTCGCGCCGGCAGCCCCGGCAGACCAATGAGGAGTGAGCCATGCAAGCCCTGATCTTCGATGTCGACGGTACCCTTGCCGATACCGAGTCCGCGCATCTCCAGGCCTTCAATGCGGCGTTTGCCGAAGTCGGCCTCGACTGGCGCTGGGACGTGGCGCTCTACACGCGGCTGCTCAAAGTGGCCGGCGGCAAGGAGCGGCTGCTGCATTACTGGCGCATGGCGGACCCCGAGGAAGCCCGCGGGAGCCAGGTGCGCGAGACCATCGAGGCGGTGCATGCCATCAAGACCCGTCACTATGCCGAGAGAGTCAGCGGTGGTGCGCTGCCGTTGCGCCCGGGCATTGCGCGGCTGATCGAGGAGGCCGGGCAGTCCGGCATGCCGATCGCGATCGCCACTACCACTACGCCGGCCAACCTAGATGCGCTGCTGCGCGCGCCGTTGGGCGTAGCTTGGCGCCAGCGCTTCGCCGTCATCTGCGACGCAGGCACCACCGCCGAGAAGAAACCGGCGCCGGATGTCTACCTGGCCGTGCTGGACCGGCTCGGCCTGGACTCGGCAGACTGCCTGGCGGTGGAGGATTCCGAGAATGGCTTGCGCGCCGCGCTGGCCGCGGGCATTCCCACCGTCATCACACCCACTGCCTATACCTCGCAGGACCGCTTCGACGGTGCGCTGCTGGTGCTCCCGCATCTGGGCGATCCGGAAGAACCCATGCCGCAGCACCTGCCGGGCGCGGACCACCGCTGGGCCGACCTGGCCGCTCTGCGCCGCTGGCATCGCGGCACCTTGTTCGAGGCAGCTTGATATGCATACCCATGACCATGCAAGCGGGAAAGGCACGGCGATTCGCCTGGCGCCGTCGATCCTGTCCGCAGACTTCGCGAGGCTGGGCGAGGAAGTGCGCGCGATCGAGGCGGCGGGTGCCGACCTCGTGCACTTCGACGTGATGGACAACCACTATGTGCCGAACCTGACCATCGGCCCGCTGGTTTGCGAGGCGATCCGTCCGCATGTGTCCATCCCCATCGACGTGCACCTGATGGTGGAGCCGGTCGATGCGCTGATCCCGATGTTCGCCAAGGCCGGCGCGTCGATCATCACCTTCCATCCGGAGGCTAGCCGTCATGTCGACCGCACCCTCGGACTGATTCGCGAGCATGGCTGCAAGGCGGGCCTGGTGTTCAATCCGGCCACGCCGCTGGACTACCTGGCGCATACGCTGGACAAGCTCGACATGGTGCTGCTGATGAGTGTGAACCCGGGCTTCGGCGGTCAGAAGTTCATTCCCGGCACGCTCGCCAAGCTGCGGGAGGTACGCGCGCGTATCGACCGGCACACGGACGCAGGCGGTCAGCCGGTCTGGCTCGAGATCGACGGCGGCGTGAAGCCCGACAACATCGCGGATATTGCCCGGGCGGGCGCGGATACCTTCGTTGCCGGCAGCGCGGTGTTCGGCGCGCCGGATACCGACGGTGGCTATCGCGCCATCCTGCGGCATTTGCGCGAAGCGGCGCAGACATAGCGCTGCCCAGGCACGCCAAGCAAAGACAGATAAAAAGAGGAGACCTGCCATGCCACATCAAAACCAGCCACACCGAATGACCTTGACGCAGTTCCTGATCGAGGAGCGCCGCCGCTATCCGCAGGCCAGCGGCGGCTTCAACGGCCTGATCCTCAACGTCGCCATGGCATGCAAGGAGATTGCGCGCGCCGTCGCGTTCGGCGCGCTGGGCGGCCTGCATGGCAGCGCCGACGGCGCCGTCAACGTCCAGGGCGAGACCCAGCAAAAGCTCGATGTACTGAGCAATACCACCTTCCTGCGCGTCAACGAGTGGGGTGGCTACCTGGCCGGCATGGCGTCGGAGGAAATGGCGGCCCCTTACCAGATTCCGTCGCAGTATCCGCGGGGCAAGTACCTGCTGGTGTTCGATCCGCTCGATGGCTCATCCAATATCGACGTCAACGTCTCCGTGGGCAGCATCTTCTCCGTGCTGCGCGCGCCGGAGGGCGTGGATGCGGTGTCCGAGCTGCATTTCCTGCAACCCGGCACGGCGCAGGTAGCCGCCGGCTACGCCATCTACGGGCCCACCACCATGCTGGTGCTGACCGTGGGCAACGGCGTCAACGGCTTCACGCTCGATCCCAACCTGGGCGAGTTCTTCCTCACCCACGCCAACCTCACGGTGCCCGCGGACACGCACGAGTTCGCCATCAACACCTCAAACAGCCGCTTCTGGGAGGCGCCGGTTCGGCAATACATCTCCGAGTGCGTGGCCGGCCGGACCGGGCCGCGCGGCAAGGATTTCAACATGCGCTGGATTGCCTCGATGGTCGCCGAGGCGCACCGCATCCTGATGCGCGGCGGCGTCTTCATGTACCCGCGCGACAGCAAGGACTCGGCCAAGGCCGGCCGCCTGCGCCTGCTGTACGAGGCCAATCCCATCGCCTTCCTGATGGAGCAGGCCGGCGGGCGCGCCAGCACGGGCCGGCAGCCGCTGATGTCGGTCCAGCCCAGCGCCTTGCACCAGCGCATCGGCGTGGTCTTCGGCTCGCGCAACGAGGTGGAGCGGATCGAGCGCTATCACAGCGAGCCGCCCGGCGCCGAGCTTCCCAATCCCCTGTTCAACGAACGCAGCCTGTTTCGCGTTCCCGCCTGAGGTGCCCGGACATGTCCGAACGCTATCCCATCATCGCCATTACCGGCTCCTCCGGCGCCGGCACCACCTCCGTCACCCGCACCTTCGAGAACATCTTCCGCCGCGAAGGCGTGAAATCCGTGGTGATCGAGGGCGACAGCTTCCACCGCTACAACCGCGCCGAGATGAAGGTCAGGATGACCGAGGCAGAGCAGAGCGGCAATATGAACTTCAGCCACTTCGGCCCTGGCACCAATCTCTTCGGTGAGCTGGAAAACCTGTTCCGCACCTATGCCGAGTCCGGTACCGGCATGCGGCGCCGCTATCTGCACAACGCCGACGAGGCCGCCCCCTTCCAGCAGGAGCCGGGTACCTTTACCGCCTGGGAGCCGTTGCCAGAGGACGCCGAGCTGCTCTTCTACGAGGGCCTGCACGGCGGCGTGGTGACGGACGAAGTCAATGTGGCCCGCTATCCCGACCTGCTGATCGGTGTGGTGCCGGTGATCAACCTGGAATGGATCCAGAAGCTGTGGCGCGACCAGAAGCAGCGCGGCTACTCGAGCGAGGCGGTGACCGACACCATCCTGCGGCGCATGCCTGATTACGTGAACTACATCTGCCCGCAGTTCTCGCGCACCCATGTGAATTTCCAGCGCGTGCCGTGCGTGGATACGTCCAACCCGTTCATTGCCCGGGAGATCCCCGCGCCGGACGAAAGCATGGTGGTGATCCGCTTCGCCAACCCGAAGGGGATCGACTTCCAGTACCTGCTGAGCATGGTGCACGACTCCTTCATGTCGCGGGCCAACACCATCGTGGTGCCCGGCGGCAAGATGGAACTCGCCATGCAACTGATCTTCACCCCCTTTGTGCTGCGCATGATGGAGCGCCGCAAGCGCGCCGACGAGTAAGGAGCCGGCCATGAACGCACCAGAATGTATCGATCCGGCGGCGCGCTGCGCCAACGCACTGCGCTTCCTTGCCGCCGATGCGGTGGAGCAGGCCAGGTCCGGCCACCCGGGCGCGCCCATGGGTATGGCCGAGATGGCCGAGGTGCTGTGGCGGCGCCACCTGCGCCACAATCCCGCCAACCCGGCGTGGCCCGACCGCGACCGCTTCGTGCTGTCCAACGGCCATGCCTCCATGCTGCTGTACGGGCTGTTGCATCTGAGCGGTTACGCGCTGACGATGGCGCAGTTGCGGCAGTTCCGCCAGTTGCATTCGAGCACACCGGGGCATCCGGAAGTCGGCCACACGCCGGGCATCGAGACCACTACCGGCCCGCTTGGGCAGGGACTGGCCAACGCGGTCGGCATGGCGTTGTCGGAGAAGCTGCTGGCTGCCCGCTTCAATCGCGCCGGGCATACCATCATCGACCACCACACCTATGTGTTTCTCGGCGATGGCTGCCTGATGGAAGGCATCAGCCACGAGGCGTGTTCGCTGGCCGGAACATTGAAGCTCGGCAAGCTGATCTGCCTGTACGACGACAACGGCATCTCCATCGACGGCGAGGTGTCGGGCTGGTTTGCCGACGATACGCCGCGGCGCTTCGAGGCCTACGGCTGGCATGTGATCCCGAACGTCGATGGCCACGATACCCGCGCCATCGATGCGGCCATCCGCCAGGCCAAGGCGCAAGGCGAGCGGCCCACGCTGATCTGCTGCAAGACGGTGATCGGCAAAGGTGCGCCAGCCAAGGCCGGCGGGCATGAGGTGCATGGTGCGCCGCTGGGCCCGCAAGAGATCGCCGCCATGCGCGAAGCGCTGGGCTGGGACGCCGAACCCTTCGCGGTGCCGCCAGACGTGGCCGCCGCCTGGGACGCGCGTGCGCTGGGTGCCGGGCGCGAAGCCGACTGGAACGCGCGCTTCGCCTGGTACAGCACGGCCCATCCTGAGCTGGCCGCGGAGTTCCTGCGCCGCGATCAGGGCAAGTTGCCGGAAGCGTTCGAGGCCGGGCTGATGGCCTTGCTCGAAACGCCATCGGCCCTGCACGGCAAGATCGCCACGCGCAAGGCATCGCAGCTCACGCTGGAAGCGCTGACCGCCGCCTTGCCGGAACTGCTGGGCGGCTCGGCGGACCTGACCGGCTCCAACCTGACCGACGTGAAGGCCTCGGTCTGGGTCAACCATGCCGGGCAGGGCAACTATGTCAGCTACGGCGTGCGCGAGTTCGGCATGGCGGCGGTGATGAACGGCATGGCCCTGCACGGAGGGCTGATTCCATATGGCGGCACCTTCATGGTGTTCTCCGACTACTCCCGCAACGCCATCCGCATGGCCGCGCTGATGCGGCAGCGGGTGATCCATGTGCTTACCCACGACTCGATCGGCCTGGGCGAGGATGGGCCTACCCACCAGCCCGTCGAGCATGCGGCGAGCCTGCGGCTGATCCCGAACAACCAGGTCTGGCGCCCCTGCGACGGCGTGGAAACCGCGCTCGCCTGGCTGGACGCGGTGCAGCGCGGCGACGGGCCAAGCTGCCTGCTGCTGTCGCGCCAGGCGCTGACACCGTTCGCGCGCGATGCCGGGCAACTTGCCGGCATCCGGCGCGGCGGCTATGTGCTGCAGGATGTGGAGGCGCACCAGGCGGTGCTGATCGCCACCGGTTCGGAAGTGGAGATCGCCATGCGCGCGGCCGCCCACCTGGCCGAGGAAGGGATTCGCGTGCGGGTGGTGTCGATGCCCTGCGTGGAGCGCTTCCATGCGCAGGATGCGGCCTACCGGGAAGCGGTGCTGCCGGCCGGCGTGCCGCGCGTCAGCGTGGAGGCCGGCGTCACCTGGCCCTGGCGCGCGGTGGTGGGCGAGCAGGGCGCCACCGTGGGGATCGACACCTTCGGCGCTTCGGCGCCGGCCGATGCGCTGTACCAGCACTTCGGCCTGACGCCGGCGCGGGTCGCGGATATGGCGCGCGCTCTGCTGGGGAGGCCGTGATGCGCATCGCACCGGACCTGCCTTACACCGCGGTGCTGGTCGACCTCGACGGCACCCTGGTCGATACGGCGCACGACATCGTGGAGGCCGCCAACCGCATGCTGGACGAACTGGGCCGCGCGCCATTGCCCTTTGACACCATCAGCGGTTTTATCGGCAAGGGCGTGCCCAATCTGGTGCGGCGCGTGCTGGAGACCGCGGCAAGCGGCGATCGGGATGGCGCCGATTCCGCCGAGGCGGTGTTCCACCGCCACTATGCGGAAGTCAACGGGCACCTTGGCCGCGTTTTCCCCGGCGTGCAGACCGGGCTGGCGGCCTTGCAGCAGCAGGGCTACCGGATCGCGTGCGTGACCAACAAGCCCAGGGCGCTGGCAGCGCCGCTGCTGGCCGTGACCGGGCTGGCCAGGTACCTGGAGGTCCTGGTCGGCGGCGACTCGATCGCGCGGATGAAGCCGGACCCCGAGCCGCTGCGCCATGCTTGCCGGCTGCTGCAGGCTGATGAGAGGCGCAGCGTGCTGGTTGGCGATTCGGCGGTTGACGTGGCCGCGGCGCGCGCGGCGGGCATGCCGGTCTTCCTGGTGCGGTACGGCTATGCCGGCCCCGGCGGCGTTGCCGCGCTGGGTGGCGATGCGGTGATCGATTCGCTGGAAGACGTGCCGGCGCTGCTTGCGCCCGCGCGCCGGATGCTGGCCTGAGTCGGGCAGGGAGAGCGAAGCAGACCCACGATGGATCAAACCGCGCAGAGACCAGATAACCACACGCCTACCACATCCGCCAGGACCCACACCATGCCCCCCATCGGTAAAGTACAGACCCTATCGTCCTTGCTCACCGGCAGCGACCTCACCGGCAAACGCATCTTCATCCGTGCCGACCTCAACGTCCCCCGGGACGCCGCGGGCGAGATCACCGACGACACCCGCATCCGCGCCTCCGTGCCCGCCATTGAAGCCTGCCTGCAAGCCGGCGCGTCGGTCATGGTGACTTCCCACCTGGGCCGGCCGGTGGAGGGCGAGCCCGATCCGCGCCAAAGCCTCGCGCCGGTGCGCCGCCGCCTCTCGGCGCTGCTGAGGCGCGAGGTGCCGCTGCTGGCCGGTTGGGTCAACGGCGGCTTCGATGTTCCGCCCGGCCACGTGGTGCTGCTGGAGAACTGCCGCGAGAACAAGGGCGAGAAGTCCAACTGCGAGGAACTCTCCCAGAAGATGGCCAGGCTGTGCGACATCTACGTCAACGACGCCTTCGGCACCGCCCACCGCGCCGAGGCAACTACCCACGGCATCGCCAGATACGCGCCAGTGGCCTGCGCGGGCCCGCTGCTGGCCGCCGAGATCGACGCGCTGGGCCGTGCGCTGGGCCAGCCGGCGCGCCCGCTGGTCGCCATCGTGGCGGGCTCCAAGGTTTCGACGAAGCTCACCATCCTCAAATCCCTGGCCGCCAAGGTCGACCAGCTGATCGTGGGGGGCGGGATCGCCAATACCTTCATGCTGGCGGCTGGCCTGAAGATCGGCAATTCCCTCGCCGAGGCGGGCCTGGTGGCGGAAGCCCGCGCCATCATCGGCATGATGGCCGCGCGCGGCGCGGCGGTGACCATTCCGGTGGACGTAGTGTGCGCCAAGACGTTCAGCGCCACTGCCGCCGGCACTGTGAAGCGTGCGGAAGACGTGGCGGACGACGACATGATCCTGGATCTCGGCCCGGACACGGCAGCGCAACTGGCCAGGCAGCTCATGGCTGCCGGCACCATCGTGTGGAACGGGCCGGTGGGTGTGTTCGAGTTCGACCAGTTCGGCAATGGCACGAGGGTGCTGGCCGAAGCCATTGCCACATCGAAGGCGTTCTCGATCGCCGGTGGCGGCGATACGCTCGCGGCCATCGCCAAGTACGGTATCGCGGAGCAGGTCGGCTATATCTCGACAGGTGGCGGCGCCTTCCTGGAATTCCTGGAGGGCAAGACACTGCCGGCCTTCGAGGTGCTGGAGCAGCGGGCGGCCGCCTGACGGGCGCCCATGCAATACCGAATTCACCGAATCAGCGTCAACTTACGGAGTTCCATCATGTCACTCGTATCCCTGCGCCAGTTGCTCGACCACGCGGGAGAGTTCGGCTACGGCGTGCCGGCTTTCAACGTCAATAATCTGGAGCAGATCCACGCCATCATGGAAGCCGCCGAGGAGACCGACAGCCCGGTCATCCTGCAGGCCTCGGCCGGCGCGCGAAAATATGCCGGCGAGGCCTACCTGCGCCACATGGTGCTGGCGGCGGCGGAGACACATCCGGATATTCCCATCGTGCTGCACCAGGATCACGGCTCCAGTCCGGCGGTGTGCCAGGCCTCGATCCGCTCCGGCTTCACCAGCGTGATGATGGACGGGTCGCTGCGCGAAGACATGAAGACCCCGTCGGACTACGATTACAACGTCGGCGTGACCCGCCGCGTGTGCGAGATGGCACACGCCGTAGGAGTATCGGTGGAGGGCGAACTGGGCTGCCTGGGCTCGCTCGAAACCGGCCAGGCCGGCGAGGAGGACGGCGTCGGCGCCGCCGGCATCCTGTCGCACGACATGATGCTGACCGATCCGGAGCAGGGTCGCGCGCACCGGCGTGGATGCACTAGCGATCGCCATCGGCACCAGCCACGGCGCCTACAAGTTCTCGCGCAAGCCCACCGGCGACATTCTGGCGATGGACCGCATCCGCGCGATCCATCAGAAGATTCCCGACACCCACCTGGTGATGCATGGCTCCAGTTCGGTGCCGCAGGAGTGGCTGGAGATCATTCGCCAGTACGGCGGCGATATCAAGGAGACCTACGGCGTGCCCGTCGAGGAGATCCTGCGCGGCATCAAGACCGGCGTGCGCAAGGTGAATATCGATACCGATATCCGCCTGGCGATGACCGGCGCAATCCGCAAGTCGCTGTCCGACGACCGCAGCGAGTTCGATCCGCGCAAGGCCTTGCTGGCGGCCAAGAAGGGCGCCAAGAGCGTGGTGCGGTTGCGCTTCGAGGCGTTCGGCTGTGCGGGACAGGCCTCGAGGATCAAGCCGGTGCCGTTGGAAAAGCAGGTGCAGCGCTACCGTTAGGCGTCGGTGATACGGGCGGGGAAGCGAATGCTAAGCGTGCTGCTGCCGGCTGTGCGGGCCGTTGAATAGAGACGCCGCGATGCCGCCGGTGCCGCGAAGTCCGTCGTGACGCGTCTTGAGCAGGGCCAGGATCTGCGCGCTGCGCGTGCGCAGTCCGGCTTCCGTCTCGGCCGCCGTCCGCCCGGCGGCCGAGACGGAACAGAAGGGGTGGCCGGCGGCCACGTAGCTGCCGGGCACGGGAATGTCGTGGCACCAGCCGGTGCGCATCAGCGCGGCGGTGAGCGTGGCGTTGATCCGCGCCGGCGCTTGCGAGAAGACGACTTCAAAGCCACGCACGCCGGCCTGGCCTGCGGCCGGGCGCGCAGGTATTTCTCCACGGCAGGCTTGCAGGTGCGCGTGCATCAGGCCGAGCGGATAGGCATCGGCATAGAGCGCCATGCTGGCTGGCGGACGCGGGTTGACTTCAAGCACCATCAGGTCCGGCGCATCGAACAGGAAGTCGATGCTGTTGAGTCCAACCAGGCTGGTTTCGCGTGCGATGCAATGGATGATATCGACGAGGCGCGAGACGATGCCTGGAGGCAGTATTGCCGGCCCGGTCGCGCCGCGGAACAGGTAGGGACAGTCGTGATGCGACGCAATGCGCTGCAGGCTGATGCCAACCAGATCGACGCCGCGGCGGTGGGCGACGAATAGCGCGGACATCGGCAGGCCGGGTCTTTGCCGCTGGAAGTATGGGGTGGTGTCGGCGGTATCGGCGGCGATGGCGTGCTCGGAAGCCAAATGCCGGATGTGGTAGCCGCCGGTGCCGCCGACAACTTTACATAGCCAACCTGTCGGATCGCGCGGCATCTCCACGGTGGTTTCCGGATGCGGAATGCCGAGTGCGGCCAGCAGCCGGAAAAAGGCGCCGGGCTGCTTGACGCCGCGTACGGTGGCGGCGCTGTTGCCGAGCAGCGGCAACAGTGCATGACCGGCATCGAGCAACTCCGGCAGTTGTTCGAAGCCGCTGCCGGCGACCCAACCAGATGGCTGTTCGGTGTTGCGCATCCGGCGCAGCGCGGCGAGCATGTGTTCTCCATCGATCGCCATCGAGCCGGCAGCGCCGATGGGCTCCCAGTGGGCAGCGATGTGACGGGTGTCGGCGTCGCCGAAGAGATCCAGCGCGGCGACGCGCAGGCCGGCTTGCGCGGCGGATTCGGCCATCATGCGGGACGAGAGGGCGGCGACGATGAGGGTTCGGGTTGGCATGGTGAGTGACGGGGCGGCTTAACTTGGGTAACGATGAGGTCGGGAATGGCTAGATCCCGCACGTGATGCGGGGTCGGCGCGGTGTCGGGCACCAGGCCGGTCAGGAAGGCGGCCTTCAGTGCGCATTCCTCGAATTCCGATTCGGCCTCGCTATCGAGCACAATCCCGGCTCCGACCCCCATGCGGCCCGGTCGCACGCCGCCACGGGCAGGGCCAAGCACCAGCGTGCGGATGGCGACCGACAGGCAGAAGCTGCCGCAGGCACGCGCCGAGCCGGGAGCCGGAGCGTCGGCCCACCCTATGGCGCCGGTGTACAGGCCCCTCGGACTGGTTTCCAGCGCGGCGATCAGTTCCATGGTGTGATGCCGGGGTGCGCCGGTAATGGAGCCGCAGGGAAACAGGGCGCGCAGGAGGGCCGGCATTGACACGGCCTCGGGCAGGACCGCTTCAACGGTGGAGGTCATCTGGAACACGCTGGCGTAAGGCTCGATCGAGAACAACGCCGGCACCCTGACCGAACCGATTTGCGCCACCCGGCCCAGGTCGTTGCGCAGCAGGTCGACGATCATCAGGTTCTCGGCGCGGTTCTTGGCGTCGGAGGCCAGCATGCGGGCAATCGAGCGGTCTTCGGCCGGGGCCGCGCCGCGCCGCGCGGTGCCTTTCATCGGGCGCGCGGTGAGCCTGCCGTCTTCATGACGCAGGAACAGTTCGGGAGAGCAGGACAGGATGAAGGGCTGCTGCGCGTCGTGGGGCAGGGCGATCAGCGCCCCGTAGGCTACCGGCTGGCGGGCGCGCAGGCGGCGGTAGAGGCCAACCGGGGACCCCGAGGCCTCGAAATCGATCCGGTAGGTGTAGTTGACCTGGTAAGTCTCGCCGGCGCGCAGCGCTTCCTGGATGCGGGCGATTGCGGTATGGAAGGCGGGGCGGTCGACGCTCGGTTGTAGTGCACCGACACGGGCCGGAGAAGGCGGTGCGCCGTCCATGCTGGCCAGCCAGGCATCCACCTGCTCGCGCGAGAGCCGGGCCAGCTTGCGGAAAAGCAGGATGCGCAGGGCAGGCTCACGCGGCCCCGCCGCCGCGAGATGACCAAGCCCATGGAGTGCCATGCCCCATTCGTAGTCGCCCAGCAGCACCGCGTGGGCGCCGCCGCGCATCGCGGCATCGGCCTCCTGCCACGCCTGCGTTAGGCCGGCCGGATCCGTGCAGCGGATCTCGCGCAGGAAGCCGGTGTACAGGCGGCTGGTGGGCTGGCCCGGCGTGGCGGTGGCGTCGTCGAGCAGCGCGTAGCAATCGTCGCCCGCAGCTGGCGCGTCGGCATGGGAATGCGGCATGGCGGACTCCTTCCAGGCCGGGTCGGGAACGGCTTGCCGGGCCTTAGTCAACGATCAGCAACTCGCCGCTGCCATCCACGGCGAGATCGCCCACCAGCCGCCGTGGCCGCAGCGCGGGCAAGGTCGTGAAGGGTCCGCCCGCGCGGGCCAGGTGGCGCGCCAGCAACGTCCAGAACACATCGAAATTGCCGTCGGTGCGCACGAAGGTGGCGCGCGCCTGCGGCCTGGCGCTGAGCAGCACGATGGTGCCGCGGCGCATGCCGTAGGCCAGATGGGTCCCGACGGCACCGGCAACCGCAATGGTGCCTGCGACCATGCGCGAGGCCGTGAAGTCCCCGGTGTTGCCCGCCACCATCGCGGTGCCGCGCCGCATGCGGTCGCCGAATCGGTCGCCGGTGTTGCCGCCGATCACGAGCGTGCCGCCGCGCATGCCGTCCATGTCGCCTGGCAGCGCGGCGGCGGCGAAGTCTCCGGCGTTGCCGCCGATGACGACTTTGCCGCCGGCCAGCGCCGCCGCCGCAAACTCGCCGGCATTGCCGCTCACGCGCAGCGTGCCGTCTTGCATGCCGCAGCCGAGGTAGTCGCCCGCGTTGCCGTCGACCCGCAGCGTACCGCCGGACATCTGCCAGCCGATACGGTCGAAGCGACCCAGGTCGCCTTCAAGCGTGAGAGCGGGCTCGCCATCGCCGCCGTGGGCCTGCACGGTAAACAGTTCGCCAAGGGCGATGCGCTCGTTGCCATGCCACAAGGGCAGGCGCGCTACCGCGTCCGGTGCCATGCCGGCCAGGGCGGCTGGCGTCAGCTGGCGCAGGTCAACCCGCAGCGCCGGGGCGTTGGCGAGGCGCAGGGTCAGGCCGCTCATGCGCATTCTCCCTGGCTGGCAAGCCGGTGCAGGTGAAAGTGGAAGGGCCCCAGCTTGCCGCCGTAGTTGCCGGCGGAAACGCGCGCCAGCCCCGCGGCGGCGCCTCGCTCGGCGAGTGCCGCGATCCCGGCCCGCATGGCGGCGGCCACGTCGGCTTCCGTCAGGCCGTCGATCACGATCTCCAGCACGCAGCGCACGGTGGACCCAAGCTGGCTGCCGGCGACCAGGCCAGCCAGGCTGGGGCAGAACGCGTCGTTGGTGGAGGCATGCATGCCGGCGTATCTGGCGCCGACCTTCGAGCCGGAACGGACCACGCCACCGGGAAAGGGCATGATGATATTGGGAACCTGGCGCATTGCCGCCACCGCGGCCTCCGCCGCGGCCAGCGCGCTGTCGGTGTCGCGCGCCAGCATCAGCAGGTTGCCGCCGCCCACCGCCTTGACCACCGCCGTGGTCTCCTGGCAGACGAACTCGCCGTCCATCACCGGCACGCGCCAGTAGCGCACGCCGTCGATCATCTTGGCGATCTGCCAGCCGTCGCCGAAAAAGCGCAGGTTCTTGCCCAGCGGGATGGCCTCGCCTTCGGCCAGCCCCGCATACACCGCCGTGGTGGGGCAGGTCAACACGCACTGGCCGACGCGCCGCTCGACCTGCTTGGCCAGTTCCTTGCCCGACATCGAGAACAGCAGCACCGCCACGCCGGGCCGTCCGTCGGGCGAGTCGGCCGGCGCGATCTCGCGCTCGATGCCGGCCTCGCAGCCGCATGCGATCACCGAGGTGGCGAAGCCCGTTAGCGCGGCTGCGGCATGCCGGGCCCAGGTCAGGTTATGCGCAGTGACCAGCAAGCGGGTTGCCTTCATCGGAAAGGCTTCCGCGAAGGTGTCGTCGATGGTGAGTCCGTTGATCAGCATGCGGAGTGTCCCCAGGCGCGCGGCAAGGTCGGGAGCCTGTTCATACGGTGTCCTGCTTGTGCAGAGGGGCGCACTGCGCAGGCAGCAGGCGGCCGCCATTGCAGCAGGCGCACAGTTCGTCGCGGCCGATGGCGGCGTTGTCGAAGTGCAGGGCGAGATGGCTGTCGCTGTACTTGCGCAAGGTCTTTTCGATGCCTTTGTCATAGTCGGGCTCGACATAGTGCGTGCCACCGGCGGGGGTGGCCACGATGCGCCCCGCGCGCGCCACCAGGGCGCCGTCCTTGAACACGTACTCCGGTGCGCTGAACATGGTTTCGCGGTTGGCGTCCTCGCGGTACACCGCGATATCGGCGGCCGCCCCCGCGCCCAGGTGGCCGCGGTCGCGCAGGCCAAGCAGCCGCGCGGGGCCGGCGCGGGTCAGCACGGCAATCTCATATAGCGTCAGTTCCCGCTTGATATCCGGCAGCGCGCAGTTGGCGGCGACCTCGGGGTGCAGCTTGGCAAGCTGCTCGTCGCGGAAGGACTTGTCCATCAGCAGACGGATCAGATGCGGGTAGCTGGTGAACGGGCCGCCGTTGGGATGGTCGGTGGTCAGCGTCACCTGCCAGGGGTTCTTCACAGTCAGGAAGACTTCCAGGCCGATGGCCCATTGCAGTGCATTGACATAGCTTTGCTCGCGGTAGCGGAACGGCACCACGCCGCAGCCCGCGTCACACTCGATATCGGCGCCGATCCATTTGCGCGGGTGGGCGTGGTCGGCGTTTTTCACCTGCATCATGGTGTCGCCCGATGCGGTCACGGTCTGGCCGAAGATGATCTGGCCGACGTCGATGGAGATATTGGGGTTAGCGTTGACCGCGTCGGTGATGCGCAGCGCCGCCGAGGAGAACTTGCGCGGGCCATCCGCGCCGTAGCTGTGGAACTGGATGTGGGTCAGGTGGCCCGGCAGTCCTTCGAGCGCGGCTATGGTGGCAAGCGTCGATTCGATATTGCCCGGCACCCCGAGGTTGCTGGCGTGGATATGCAAGGGGTGGGGCACCTTGAGTTCCGTCAGGGCCTGGCTCAGCGTGCGCAGCACGTCGCGCGGGGTGATGCGGTAGTGCATGTGCTGGTCGTCCACATCCAGCTTGCGCTGGTTGAACTTGAAGGCCGAGATGCCGCCCGGGTTGACCACCTTCACGCCCAATGCCTTGCTGGCGTTGACGGTCCAGCCGACATAGTCGCGGATGTGCTGGAAGTCGGTGCCCCCGGCCAGCATGCGCAGGAACAGGTCGTCGTTGCCGAGCATGACATAGGCGCCATGATCGATGACCGGCGTGTCGCCCATCTCGAAATGCGTCTGGCGCGCGTTGGACGCCATCATGGCGGGCTCGAACGCAGCGGTATAGCCCATCTGCGCATAGCGGTAGCCGGTGGCCAGCGTGCCGGGCGTGCAAGTGCCGCAGGACGCCAGTTCCAGCGGGCCGCCGGCGGGCAGGTTGTCGCGGTGGTCCTCGGGCAGCAGCATCCGGGCCAGATTGACCTTGCCGCCGCCGATATGCGAGTGCATGTCGATGCCACCGGACATCACCACCATGCCGCCGATATCGAGCTCYGCCTCCGCCCGCGTGCCGGGAGGCTGTTCGACGATGCGGCCAGCGCGGATATAGACGTCGGCAAGCTGGCCGTCGATGCCCCGCGCGGGGTCGTACACGCGGCCTCCATGCAGGCGCAATGTGCTCATGATGCGGACTCCGTTGGCGCCGGCGCTTGTTGCAGCCGCGCCAGCATTTGCGCCGCCACTGCCGCGACCGTCGGCAGGCCGTCGTCGCGCAGCGGGATGAGCGGCAGCACGATGCCGCCATCGGTGCGGAACAGGTGGCCGGCCGAGCCGATGCCCGGGGTGGAAACCGGAATGAAGACGCCGGGGCGCCGCGCCATCGCGGCGGCCAGCGCGGGATGCCCGAGCACCACGGTGGGCACGGTGCTGGCGGGCGGTGGCAGGTCCGGCGTGAAACTGGCAACCCACAGCAAGGCATCGACCTCGCCGCCACGCAGCAGGCGCTCGGTCCGGTGGCGATGCGGATCGTGATCGAGCCCGCCGGGGTGCACGTGCGTGCGCAGGGGCAGGCCAGACAGCCAGGTGATGGCCTGGTTGACGGTGTTGCCGCCGTTGTCGCCGCCTAGCGACAGGCCGCCGGCGCGCGTGGTGCGGTTGAGCGTCTTGACCAGGTGGTGGATGCCTTCGATCAGCAGCGCGGCATGCTTGCCGCCCGCCTGCGCGCAGAGCGTGGAGGGCGTCCACACGATCACGGCATAACGCGCAGCGAGCAAGCGGGCCGAGAGATCGCGCAGCGCAGCCGTTGCGATGTTGCCGTCGGCCAGCGCACGCGGGCGGCACAGGGCGTTCAGCAACGCAAGCGTCTGGTACAGATCCTCGCCTTCGGGCAGCGCCACCTCGCTGCTGCGCACGTTCGGGAGTTGCGCGGCGGCGGGGTCGGCCGGCGTGCCAAGGAAGACCAGTTCGCGCGGGCACGGCGGTTCGCCGTCCATCAGTCCGCAGCGCCGGAAGAACTCGGGGTGCTTGTGCGAGGGCTGGGTGCCGATGCAAAGGATCAGGTCGGCATGATTGCGCACCTCGGCCAGGGTGGTCGTAAAGGCGCCTCGATCCTGCAGCGCGCGCAGGCTGGCCGTCATGGCGTCGCCATGCGCATGGTCGAGCACGGCGCCGCTGTGGTTGGCCAAGGCGTAAAGCGCGCGCGTGCCGGCTACATCGGTGGCGAGGCCGCCGAACAGCGGGCGGCGGCTCCCGCGCAGCAGGCGAGCGGCGGCGTCGAGGGCCTGGGGCAGTGTCACCGGGCGGCCATCGGCGCACGGCTCGGCTGCCGTTGTCCCCCGGCCGAAGGCAGCGAGCGCGCTTGCCGCGCGCGGGCAATTGCTGTCGGTCAGCGCCGGTGCCTGGCCGTCCGGGCCTTCCTGCGGGACGGCGAGCCCGTCGCACAGCAGCGCGCAGAAAGGACAGGTCCAGCTGGCCTGGGCGGCTGGGCGGCCACGGGGGGCGGAGGGGAGATCGGTTGCGGGTGCCATGCCCGAGTCGAGCAAAGCCTGTGCCAGCGGCTGGCCACCTGCCTGCCATGCGCCCGCCACCGCGAGCGCATGGCGCCTGGTGGGGAAAAGCCGATGCCTGGAGGATGCGCCAGGCGCGGTGGCAACGACACAACCGGTGCTCCGTACGCGGGGCAACCTGTCACGCCCGCGCGCGGCGCATGCGGCGCCAGGCCGCGCCAGCGCGGCGCGGCGGGCTGGCATGGAACGTGTTTATGCCTGCTTGCATGCTTGCTCGTCCGGACTTGAGCGTGGGCGATGTGTCCAGCCGGAAGTTACGCCGAAGCAATGCGCTTGATTGCTCCGCTCTCCCGTGAAATGGGAGAGCGGAGTCACACCTACGCCAGATTTCACGCGGCGATCAGTTGACCTGCCCGGAAGTCTGATGAACCGTAGGTTTGCTTGATGGAGCCCGCCGCGCGGATCAGGAGGAACGTCCTCCCTGGCCAGCCGGCGGGATACGGAGATCATGAATGGCCGATGCAACCAGCCAGGCGCTGGCCCCGGCATGCGCGGCGGCGGCGAGATCGGCGCCATGGCGGATGCCGCCGGCGCCGACCAGCCTGCGTCCGGCACCCGCCTGCGCGCGGACTGCCGCGAGCGTTTCCAGGTCCGGCCCCTCGAACGCGCCGACGCGGTCCAGCGCCATCACGATCAGTTGCGCCGGCCATGCGTCGCTGGCTTGCCACCATGCGGCGTTGCCCAGCGGCATGCCATGGCGCCGGTCGAGCGAAAGCACGGCGCCGGGCCAGGCGTCGAAGGGTGGCGCGCTGCCTGCCGCGGCGGGTGGCTCGGACAGGGTTTCGCTGCCGAACACCGGCACCACCCGCGCACCGGCGCCGCACAGCGCAGCCAGCGCCGCGGTGGCCTGCGCCGCGTTGGCGAAGCCAGCGTCCAGCCAGAGTTCGATTTCCGGCAAGGCCTGGCACAGCGCTCGCAGCGCATCGAGCTGGATGGCGCGCCCGGTGAGTGCGTCGAGGTCGGCGATATACAGCGTGGCACTGGCGCAATGCGCGAGCATCGCCCGCGCCATCTCCACCGGATCGCTGCCCGGATGCAGGCCGGACACGATGGGGCGGTATTGGTCGCGCTGGCCGCGCACCGCTCGGACAACGCGGCCGTCAAGAAGATCGATGACTGGGATGATGTGCATGGAGAGGGAATGATGACGCGTGTGTTCGTCTATGAATATATCAGCGCGGGCGCCATGGACACCCGCGCGGTGCCGCACCTGCTGCGCCAGGGCCGGGCCATGCGTGACGCCATGATCGCAGATCTCGCGCGCATCGGCGACGTGGCGATTACCTGCGCGGCGCTGCCCGGCGAGTTGCCGCCGGCATGCGATGGCGCGCACAGGGTGAGCTGCTGCGCGCGCATGCCCGGCGAGGACGCGGCGGATTTCGTGCGCCGCCAGGCGGCCTGCCACGATGTCAGCTGGGTCGTCGCGCCGGAATCCGAAGGCGTGCTGCTGAGCCTGAACTACATGGTGGGCGACGCGCGCTGGCTGGGTTGCGATGCCAGCGCGATCGCGCTGGCCACCAGCAAGCGCGCGACCGCGCAGCGGCTGGCCGCGCTCGGCATCGCCGCGACCCGGCCGTGGAGCGAAGGGGACGCCCCCGAGCCCGGACGCTGGGTGGTCAAGCCGGATGATGGCGCGGGATCGGTGGCGACGCACGCCTACGATGGTTTCGGCGCGGCGCATGAAGGCTGGCTGCGGCGCCTCGCGCACGGCGAGCCGGTGGTGCTGGAGCCGTGGGTGGAGGGCGAGCCGATCAGCGTCTCGCTGCTCTGCGGCCCGGGCGGGCCCGAACTGCTGAGCGTGAACCGGCAGCACATCCGCGTCGATGCGAGCGGACAGGTGCACGACGATGGCGTGGAGATCAATGCGATCGAATGCAAGGGGCAGGCGGGACGCCGGCTGGCGGACGTGGCCGAATGCGTGGTGGCCGGCATGCCGGGCTTGCGCGGCTTCGTCGGCATCGACCTGGTCTGGCATCCCCGGCGCGGCCCGGTGGTGATCGAGGTGAACCCGCGTGTGACTTGCGCCTATGCAGGCCTGTCGGCCGAGCTTGGCCGCAACCTGGCCTGCGAGATGCTGGCGGGACACCAGATCCTGGCGGAGCGGACGGTCACCATTGGAGCGTCCCATGGCCGCTGAGCAGCTTGTCTTCGGCTGGGACCTGGGCGGCGCCAATATCAAGGCAACGCGCCTGGAGGACGGCATCGCGGTCGATATCGCGCAGTGGGCCTGCCCCTTGTGGCAGGGCCTGCAACTGCTGGACGGTGTGCTGGCACAGGCGCGCGCGCGCTGGCCCGATTGCGCGCATGCCGCGCACGCGGTCACCATGACCGGCGAAATGGCCGACCTGTTCGAGAACCGGGAAGCCGGCGTGACAGCGCTGGCGGACGTCATGTGGCGCGCCTTCGGCGAGCGCGCCGTTTTCTTCGCCGGCGCGGCCGGCTGGCGCACGCGGCGGCAAGTGGCCGCGGACTGGCGGCACATCGCTTCGGCCAACTGGGTGGCGACCGCCCGCATGGCGGCTGCCCGCATCGGCCACGGCGTGCTGGTCGATGTCGGCACCACCACCAGCGACCTGATTCCCATCGTGGACGGCGAGGTGGCGGCGCAGGGCCGCGACGATGCCGGCCGGCTCGCTTCCGGCGAACTGGTGTACCAGGGCGTGGCGCGCACGCCGCTGTGCGCGCTCGCACGCCGCATCGCCTTCAAGGGCGCCAGCTATAACGTGATGAACGAACTGTTCGCCACCACCGCCGACGTGTACCGCGTCACCGGCGAACTGCGCGAAGCGCACGATCCCCACCCGAGCGCCGATGGCGGCGCCAAGACGCCGGAAGCCACGCACCAGCGCCTTGCCAGGATGATCGGGCACGATGCGCGTGACGCGCCCGCGGCGGCCTGGCTGGAAGTGGCGCGTCAATGGCGGCTGGCACAGATCGCGGAACTTGGGGACAACCTGCTGCGTGTCATCGACCGGTCCGGCCTGCCACCGGGCGCACCGGTGATCGGCGCGGGGTGCGGGCACTTCCTGGCGCGCGACCTGGCTGGCCGGCTTGGGCGCCCTTATCGGGCCTTCGAAGACCTCGCCGGTATCGCGCCGGCCCACGCGGAGTGGGCGCGCGTGTGCGCCCCCAGCGTTGCCGTGGCGGTCCTGCTGTGGCAGGCCGGGGAAGCGGCGGTCGCGACGGGGGGCGCGCAGGCATGCCGATAGCGATTTCCACGTCCGCCCCGCTGAAGCGGGAGGCCCCGTGCACGTCGTAAAGATCGGCGGCAGCCTGGGCCGCGATCCGCTCTTGCCGGACTGGCTGCGGGAGCTGGCCGCGCTCGGCGGCGGGCGCGTGGTGGTGGTGCCGGGCGGGGGCGGCTTTGCCGACGAGGTGCGCGATTACCAGGCGCAATGGGGGTTCGACGACCTGGTTGCCCACAATATGGCGGTGCTGGCCATGGTCCAGTACGGCTTGATGCTGCAGGGCCTGTGCCCGGCCCTGACGGTGGCCGCCGACGAACATGCGATCCACGCCGTGCTGCGCAATGGCGGCGTTGCCGTATGGGCGCCATACGGCCTGCTGCGCAAGGAGCGGGATGCGCTGGCGAACTGGGACGCGACTTCCGACAGCATTGCCGCGTGGCTGGCCAGCCGRCTTGGCGCGCAAAGGCTGGTGCTGGTCAAGTCGTGCCAGATCGGGGCGGGGATGACGCTGGCGCAGCATGCGCACGCCGGGGTGGTCGATGGGCACTTTTGCCATTACACGCGCGATGCGCCGTTTGCGGTCGACCTTCTGCAGAAGGCAGACCTGCCGCGCCTGCGCGCGTTGCTGCGCGCCAGCGCGGCGGGCGGCGGGTAGGCTCAGGCCGGCTGCGGTTCCAGCGCAACCGCCGGGTGCAAGCCAGCCCGCAACGCCGCCACCTTCCGTGGATCGAGCCGCCCGGCGCGGCCACCGTCGCACAGCGCGCCACGGAAGCCGGCAAAGTCCGGCGCCAGCGTGTGCAGCCGGGGCAGATGTTCGAGCTGCAGGGAACCGGCCAGGCCAACCTTGACGCCCCGGCGCCGCGCCATCGCTGTCATGGCGGCAAGCGCCGCCATATCGACGCAATCGAACAGGCTGCCCGCCTGCTTGCCCGCCGTATCGGCCATCACCGCCGGGAACCCCATCCCGCAGGCCTCCTCAACCAGCTTCAGGTCCAGCCCGTGGTCCGCCAGGAACACCGGCACCACCTGCCACGGCAGGGTAGCCAGCCGCCGCAAGGCCGCGCGCGCATGCTCGCCGGGTGCCACGCCCACCTTGACGTAATCGACACCGCATTTGCCGATGGTGTTGGCCATCAGCATCATGACGGCATGCTCGGCCGGCGCCAGGTCGCCGATCGTCGCGCTCAGCAGGCGCCCGGGCCAGCGCGCGCGCATCGCGCCGACCACCTCCAGCACGGTTTCCGCCGGCAGCGCGCCGAGCGCGCCGGCCTTCGGCTCTTTCAGGTCGATCAGCTCGGCCCCCGCGCTGGCGGCTTGCAGGGCCTCTTCCACATTGCGTACGCTGGTCAGCAGGGATGTCATCGCGTTTTCTCCAGGGTGGGCTCGGGGGCGGCACAAGGGGCGTGCGTGCCGATACTGCCGGCATGCCAGGCCGCAATGCGGTCCAGCAGCCATTGCCATGCTTCGCGTTCCGCCGCGCCGGCGGTCTTGTCGATGGCGATCTGCAGGTAGGCCATCTCACGGGCGATCTTGTCRGCCGGCAGCAGATGTAGCCGGCTGACCAGCACGGCGCCTTCGATGACCGCTGCCTGCGCGCGGTTGAAGCCGGCAAATTCGCCATGGCGGGCTTCGTGCACGCGCTCCATGCGCAGGGCTGGCCGCGTTGCGTCGCCGTTCTCCTGCGCAAGACGCAGTTCAATGTGGCTCAGCGCACTGGCCAGCCGCACGCCGTGGATCCGTTCCGCCGGCACGGTGGGCCACTGGCGCCGGCCGGTGAGGCAGCCGGCGAAGACACGCACGTCGGTCGTCAGGTTGACCACGGCCGTACCGGTGCCGACGATGTTGTCGTAGGTGGCGGAGGGACGGAACGGCATCAGCACGATGCCGCTGCCCTGGTAGCGCACGCCCATCGGCGCGATATGCGGTGCACCGGCCACCGAGACGGTGGTGACGACGGCTTCGTGGATTACGTCGTTGCTCATGGTTGTCATGTCCTCAGGCCCGTTTTTTCATGGTGGCGCCAGGGGCGCACCATTCGGTCAGGTCCTGCTTTTCGCGTTCGTCGGCACAGCCCCAGTCCAGCGGCTGGTCCTGCACGTAGCGCTTGCCCAGGCGCCAGGCGATTTCCGCGCGGGCCAGTTCCACACCCATGTAGAAGGCATGGTTGCCGTCGGCCTCCAGCTGCAGGCGGGGAAAGAGCGCGAAAGGGTCCGCCGCCACATGGTGGCCGTCGCGGTTGTAGGCGTGGATCCCTTGCTCGGACACCTGCACGCGGAAGTTCGGGTCGCGGATCGCGCTGGCGGTTTCCGCGATTTCCTCTGGCGTGTCGGGGTAGGGCTCGCGTGCATGCAGCGTCATCATCTGGTCGGTGATGCCTTTGGGCAGGGCGTTCTGCTCGCGCGCGGCGTGCATCATCCGGCGTGCCACGTCCGCCTCGCGGATGGCGCGGCGCGCATGGCCGCTGACCTGCGTGGTCAGGATCGCCGAGGCATGCAGCTCCACCGCAATGCCCATCAGGATGGCGTTGATGCCGCCGGTGTCCGCTTCGGTCAGCTCGGTCAGGTTGCCCACGCCGAGCATGATGGGCGCGGTGGGAAAGCGCTGGCGCAGCCGCTCGTAGCGCCCGAGCGAGGCCAGCAGGCCGAACGGGATGGGGTCGAGGATGGCATCGGCTATATAGGCCCGGCCGCGCTGCGCCATGGCTTCGACCGCCGCGTACAGCGATGCCTCGTCGCCCGGCTGCTGCGGCACCAGGATCGGCGTGGAGGCGACTTCGTCCACCACCCACAGGGTGTCCAGGGTCAGGCTGAGCAGGTAGTCGGCGCCAGCCTTGCCGCCGCGCACCAGTTCTTCCGCGTTCATGGAATCCACGCTGACCAGGAAGCCGTCCGCCTTCAGCGCGCGCACGGTTTCCTCCAGGTGCGGGAACGGCGTGGCGGGCAGGCAACCAAGGTCGATCACGTCGGCGCCATCGGCCCGGTGCCGGCGCGCCCGCGCGCATACGCTTTCGACGTCGAGCTGCGGCGCGTCGACGATCTCGGCGAAGATGGCGATATCGTGCCGGGACAGGTCGACCGGTTTGGCCTTGCGGTTGAAGAACTGCGGCAGGTCCTTGAGTTCTTCCGGTCCGCGCTCGACCGGCATGCCGTAGTGCAGCGAGAGCGCGTCCAGGTCGCCGYGGCAGCGGCCGGGGACGATGATGCGGTCCGCCACCACCGGCGCGGCCACGCGGCGGCGCACCAGGTCGGCGGTCATCAGCGCGGCCACCTGCACGCCGATTTCGCGGATCTCCCAGGTAAACGGCGCAGGCTCCAGGCTGCGCAGCACGCGTTCCAGGCCTTTTTCCGCCAGGCGGCCGGTCAGGAAGACGATGTGTTCCATGTCAGTGACAGTGCCTTGAGTCGTTGATCGAGTGCGCCCCGCAGCTCGCCGATGGAGCACACCACTTCGCAATGGTCGATGCGGCGCAGGCGTTCCACGTTTTCCAGTTCGATATTGCGGGGATGCAGCTTCAGCCAGCCGTCCGGCCCTTTGGTCACCACCACCGGCTCGGTGTCGCACGCGTACACGATGCCGCGGATGCCGAGCTTGCCCGCCTGCGCGAGGATATTGGTCGGCAGCGTGTCGGAGATGCCCACGGCGCATTTGGCGACGGTGTTGCTGGTGGCCGGCGCGACGATGGCGGTGTGGTAGCGGCGCGCATAGAACATGCCGACCGGCGCCGCGCTGGCGGTCTTGTCGCGGAAAACCCGGAAGCGTGCCTTCAGGTCCTTCAACTGGATGCCGTAGATCGCCAGCACTTCCTCGGCCGCGCGCGACAGGAACAGATCCACGTCGGGCAGGGCGGCGGCCAGCGCCAGGCATTCTTCGAGGAAATGGCCGGAGCCGGTGATAGCCCAGGCGAAGCGTGGCGCGCCCTCGGTCCGGGCCAGGGCATCGGGGGCGTCGCGGTCGACGGCGGCGAATGGTTCGGCGTCCAGGTGGAGGGAGGCGGGCGGGTGGGGCAACGGGCGGCTCGCTAAGGGATCGATCTGGCTGAAATGATCGCAGGAGTCGTGCCTGCCGCCTGCGCCTTGATCCGCAAGGCCCTGGCTGCGTGTTGCGCCGCGCTGACTGCGCCGTCGGCGGGACAGGTTGTGCCGTCCGGTGCGTGTGTCCCACAGCCCGGCGCCGCGCCGCCCGCCTGCGGGGCCGCGCTGGCACGGGGGCGCCGCTCGGTGTGTCGGTGTGGCCTGCTTTTTGCGAGACCAGCGCCGGAGCGTGGTCGCCGGCCGCGCGCTAGTAGCAAGTGCATTGCAAGGAGGGCAGATGAAACGAGACGACATGATGTGGCAGGCCGAAGCGGCGGAATTCGGCGCGCTGCCGGGCGTGAAGGCGGAATCCATGGCCGCCCGCGCGGCACCGGCGGCCTCGCCCGGCCCGATGGACCTGATCTTTATCGAAGGCTTCGAAGGGCAGACGATCATCGGCATCGACGCTAGCGAGCTGGGCACGCCACAGCCGCTGCGCATCGACCTGACCGCCGGGCTGCCGCGAAGCGCCGCCTGCAGCAGCGACCGGATCGGCGACACCATCGACTACGGCAAGGTCCGCACCGCGTTGCGGGAGTTGATGGCCACGCACCGGCTGCAGTTGCTGGAAGCGTTTGCCGAGCGCGTGGCGCAATTGCTGCTGGAAGACTTTGGGGCGCACTGGGTGCGGGTCGTGGTCGTCAAACCGAAGAAGTTCGACGACGTTGGCGCGGTGGGGGTCGCGATAGAGCGGCGGCGGGACGCGTCGCAGCGCGTGCAAGATCGAGTGCCCGGCTGGCTGGGCGGCGCCGTCAGCGTCTAGGTATGTTCCGGCGTGGCGCCGGAACAGGCCGGTGCCACGCCGCTGCGCGCTAGCTGATTCCGGGCTGGCGCGGATCGATCCGCATGGCGCATATCTGCGGATCGAGGCAACCCGCGATCATCGCGCAGGCCACCGTCAGGTCGGCGCTGGTACCTGGGTTGACGCCGGCGGCTTTCAGCTCCCGGTCCCACTGCGCGAATTCCTCCGGATCGATGGACTGGCCCGCCTCGAAGCGCCCGTGGAACAGCCGCGCCCGGTTGCTCACGCGCCTTGCCGCCGGCAGCCCATGCTTGCGCGCGATATGCGAATCCGGGAAGCGCGCAAGAAAAGCGAGATAGACGGCTGTCACCGCCCGGTGCAGCCGCTCGTGCCAGGCACCGTGCCCGGCGAGGTGCCTGCGCAACACCGGCAGCCCGAGCGTGAAAAGGTCGGCGTAGCCGTTTGCATACTGGCGCGCCACGGTATCGCGCATGGTGGCCAGGTGCATGGCGGCGCGCAGGTTCACTGTGGGCCTGGTGGCCACGTCCTGCTCCGGCGCCGTGCCAAGGCCGGCCGGCATGGCGTGCGCGATCGCGCGATAGGCGGCCTCGGTATCGGCCACGGTCAGGGCCGCCAGCACCGCCTCGATCCGCTCGCCAAGCGTTCTGGCATCGCGCGGAGGCCCGGCTTCCATGGCGGTGGCAAGCGGCGCGCATAACAGCAGGATGCCAAGATTGGTATTGCACCTGGCAACCGCCTGCGTTTGCGCGACTGCCTGTTCGATGCGTTCGCCGACCCTGAGCGCGCCGTCGGTCAGCGGTGCCACCGCCGCCGCCGCGCTGTCCAGGAAGAGCCCGGCGCTCATGCCGTGCCCCGGCGCATCCATGCTGACATTGCCCGGCTTCGCCACCGCTACGTCAAGCGTGCATGCCCACAGGAAGGCCGCGGCCGCATTGCCGGCCACGCGGTTGTCCGGCGCCGCCCTCACGCCACGGCTCCGTGGCGCGCCGCGGGCAGCTTGCGCGCCAGCAGGTCGTCGACGAGCAGGCCGGCGATATCGACTTCCGTAACCGATTGCAGTCCATGCCAGGCTGCCACGCCATTGACCTCAATGACCATGGCACCATCCGTGGCTTCCCCTTCTCCGGTGGGAACGAGATCCACGCCCGCGTAGTCGAGGCCAAGCGCCTCGGTGGCGCGCACAGCGAGCGCGGCCAGCGCCGGCGTGATCTCGGCATGCTCGCAGCGGGCGCCCTGCGCCACATTGTGGATCCAGCCCTGGCTGACGCGGCGCATGGCGGCCACCGCCCGTCCACCGATCACCAGCACGCGCCAGTCGAAGCCGGGCTTGCCCGGCGCGGCCGGAGCGGGCACGAAACGCTGCAGATAGGCCACCTGCCGGTACGCCACCAGCGCGGGCAGGGGCACGGGCGCATGGCCCGCGTCCACCGTGCCGATGCGCTGCAGCCCCTTGCCCTGTGAGCCGAACAGTGGCTTGAGCACCAGCGCGCGCCCGGCGGCGCTCTCGCGCATCACCGTGCGCTGCGCCTGCGGCGCGGATTCGCTCACCCAGGTCGCGGGTGTGGGAATGCCGGCCAGATGCAGCAGGAAGCTGGTCATGCCCTTGTCCACGCTGCGCTCGATAGCGCGCGCGTCGTTATACACGGGCACGCCCAGCTCGCGCAGCGCGTGCAGGATGCCCAGCCGCAGCGTGACCTGCTCGAAGCTGCCGGAGGCGAGGCCGCGCACGATCACGGCGTCGGGCAAGCCGCGCCCATAGCCCGGGATCACCAGCCCGTGCCAGGCCCAGGTGGTGTCGATCCGGCAATCGGCCAGGTTCACGCAGCGGCCTTCGCAGGCGCGTGCGCGCAGCGCCTGCTTCAGCCTGGCGGTATGCCAGCCGGTTTCGTCGGTCATGATGGCGACGCGCAGCGGCCCGCGCGAAGGGGAGGCGGCCATCTCAGGCCTCCACCAGCCATTGCGCGCGCAGCAGCGCCATGTTCAGTCCGCCCGAGTGCCAGGTCCGTCCGGACGCGAGATTGCTGACCCATGCTTCGGCGGGGGCGAACAGGGCCGGGTCGATGCGGTAGAAGTCGTAGCCGTATTCCCTGAACACGTCGGCGAAGGGGCGCCCATAGTCACGCGACCTGGCCGACGGGAGATCCAGCGCAAGCGCCCGGGCGGCATCGTCGTCGGCATCGACCGTCAGGTGCACGCTGCCGCCATACAGGATGGCGTCGTTGGTGCGGCCCATCGCGTCGCCGGCATCGGCGCCCGGTGGCGGCAGTGGCGCGACACCGCTGCCGCCGACGATGCGATCCAGCGGGAAGCCGAGCACGTGCGCCTTATGCAGCGCCACCTCCAGCACGCGCCCCACCACCTGCGTGGTGCCCGCCAGGCTTGCSGTCGGCGTCAGGATCACGGTCAGTTGCCCGGGCTGCAGCCCGCAGTCCCGCAGGATCTTCCGGATGACGATCTCCGGCGGCGCGCGGTCGACTTCGAGCACCAGGCAGGCGCCGCCGTCACCGGCGTGGAGCTTGTCGCGATAGCCGAGTTCCTCGAACAGCGTTTCCTTGCCGGCGAGCGCGCGCGCGGGGCCGGAGCCCAGCGCGAAGAATGTCTTGCCGCCGGTTTCCTCCTGGCTGGCGCTCAGGCTCCAGCCGGCGTACTGGCTGGCCAGGCAGGCCAGCACCGGCTGGCCGCTGCTGGCCTCGATGTGCGTGGGCCAGCCTTCGCCGCCGTGCCGCAGCCGCACCTGGCCCAGCCCGCCCATGCAGATCGCGGCGATGGCCAGGCCAGCCTCGACGCTGCCGCGCGTCTCGACGCCGGCATCGACGATGCGCACGCCCATGGGCCCTTCGGAGACCGCGAGCCGCCACTCGGCGCGATGGTCGAGCAGGCTGGCGACGAGCGGCTGGCTGAGTGCGTTGACGCTGAGTGAGCGGGCAGGGTGGGCATTCGTTGTGCTTGGCATGGGTGCCTCGGTTCGGTGGTGGGGACCAGCGCCTGGTGCTCAAGGCAGTTCGGCGGCCACGGTGCGCGCCATCGCCATGGCTTCGGGGAAGCCCAGGTAGACCGGCCTGGCGGCTTCGCGCATGGCGAGGAACAAGCGATGCTGGACCTGGTACTTGATATTGCCGATGGCGAGTGCGCCTACGCCCACGGCCTTGCCGGTGCCGATGGGCTTGCCGTCGTCCATGGCGTCCACGCCCGCGATGCCCGCCGGGGGCACGGCGTTGACGTCGGCGGCCACCAGCAGCTTGCCCGCGGCGGCACGGTCCGCCTCGCCAACGACCTGGACGCCGGCGCTTGCGGTGGCGAATACCACGTCGGCTTCGGCCAGTGCAGCCCGCAGCGCGTCGGCCGAGCGGATCAGGATGCCTTCGGTCTGCGCGTTGAAGCGTTCGTTGGTTTCCCGGCTGATGCGGGTGGCTTGCTCGCTGCCGGAGCGGTTCGATAGCCAGACGCGCGCGCCGAGTTGCGAGGCCAGCGCACCGGCGACGCGGCCGACGGCGCCGCTGCCGCCAAGTACCAGTACCCTGCGGCCGGAGAAGTCGGTTTGATGCACTTTGCGCAGTTGCCTTTCGACGGCGGCTACCAGCGCCGCCGCTGTGGTGTAGGAACCGCTCGGGTCGGCGAAGACCGACACCGCGAACGGGGGCACCATGGCCTTGCGGGCCGCGTCGAGCATGTCCGCCGCCAGCACCACGTCGCGGCCGCCGATGAAGATGCCGGTGTTGGCGACGCCTTTCGGGCCGCGGGAGAAGATGGCGTCCTGGGTCAGCGCTGTGATGTTGTCGAGGCCGGCTTCGGCGTAGGGGATGACGTGCGCGTAGCCGGCGTCGATGGCCATGTTGACGTCGAAGGGGCTGGCTTGCCGGGTGGGGGTGAACATATGCAGGATGCAGGGGCGTGCCATTTTGGGGGCTCCGTGGTCTGAGGTGCTCAACTTCAACTTCAACTTCAAAGGCCTGAAGTCAAAGGCAGTTTCACCACCCCCGCGGGGCGGCGACCTGCTTTCTTGTCTCGCCAGGAAAGCAGGCAAAGAAGGCGCCGCATACGGGAGAGGGCGGGCGCTCGTTGCGCTCGTTACGCCGCCGCATTGCAACAAGCCGCCGGCTTTGAGATACCCGCTTCATGCCGCGCCGATGGCACGACCTGCGCGCCGCGATTGGCTCCCGTGACGATGCGTGCTTCCAGGAAGGGCCCCAGCAGTCCGGCCGCGCGGGCGTCTGCCACCGCCTGTTCGGCAGCGGCCTGCGAAGGCACGATGGCGAAGCCGGTCGGCCCCCAAGAGCTTTGTCCGACGGCGGCAGGGCCGGCGCCGACTTGCCGCGTGATCCGGTCCAGCACGTGGCCGACCGCCGGGCTGCTATACACGCCGCCCTGCGCCGGCGCGAAGTAGTTGCCGATGACCTGCTGCAGGTGATTGACGCCCTCGGCGAAGGGCGCGAAGTCCTGCTCGGCGGCGGCAGGCAGGATCTGCATCAGCACGCGGTGGCAGAGATCGGCGGACAGCGCTTGCGGAAAGGGCGGCAGCCCTTGCATGGCTTGCTTCTCCGCCGCGCCGTGCAGGCCGGTGCGGCTGGTGTCGAGCAGCAGTACGATGCGCCAATCGGCCGGGAAATCGAATCGCGCCGCCAGCGGCGGCACGCTGCCCGCGCCACGCGGGCCGCTGTCCACCAGCAGCCCGCCGCGCTCGAATGCGGCGATGCCCACGCCGGAGCGGCCGCCACGGTCCAGCAGGCGGGCGATGTCGGCGCCCGACCACGGCAGGCCGTGCAGCTCGGAAAATGCCCGGCCCAGGGCCAGCGCCAGTTGCGTACCCGAGCCGAAGCCCGCATGCGCCGGCAGTACCTCATGCAGCCGGACCGCGAGCGGGCGCTGGATGCCGCTGGCTTGCTTGAGCCGCTCCAGCCAGGCCAAGACGCGCGGCACTTCCTGGCGCGCGGCGTAGTCCGCCGCGGCGACCCGGTCTTGCGCGGCCGGGCCGAGGTCGAGGATGGTCGCCGGGCCGCCGATCGACAAGCCGAGACTGCCGAAGCGCCGCCCGAGCGATGCGCCCGGGTCGAGAAAGCCCAGGTGCAGGCGCCCGGTGGCGTGAATCCGGACCGCGCCGGACGGGCTGATGCCATGAATGTCGTGGCCGGGCTTTTCGAGCGTTTGCATGGATGAGGGCCTTTCGCGAATCGCTTTGTCTGCCTGATCTATCTGGCGGCATACCGCTGCGCCGCCGGACCGCAACCGGCGGGGCGCGGCACGGTGGGGTGAGAGCGTGTCATGGCGCAAGCGGCGCGCGCTCAGGCCCCGGCCTCATGCCGCGACGCAGCCGCCTCCCGCGCGATCTCGATGCAGAGCTGGTGCATCTTGCGGTACAGCGTGTTGCGGCTGACCCGCAGCGTGCGGGCGACGGTGCTGACATTCCAGCGATGCGTCTCCAGCAGGTCCAGGATGGTCTTGCGCTCGTTCAGCTGGATGGCGTTGAAGGGCGGCAGGCTCTCCTGCGCGGGCTTGCTTGCTTCGGCCCCTGCGTCGGCTCCCCGACCGCGGCGTGCGGCATGTTGCGCGCCTTGCACGACTTCCGGAGGAAGTTGCCGGCTGGTCAGCCGCGTGCCGTCGCACAGGGCTACAGCGGTGCGCAGCACGTAGCGTAGCTGCCGCAGGTTGCCGGGCCAGTCGTAGCGCATCAGCGCCTGCTCGGCATCGGGTGCGAGCGTGGGCGGCGTTTCCTGCGGGCCGGCTTCCTCGGCCAGGATGGCGTGGATCAGGGCCAGCCGGTCGGCGCGTTCGCGCAAGGGCGGCAGCCGCAGTTCGACGCCGCTTAGCCGGTAGAACAGGTCCTCGCGAAAGCGCCCGTCGTGGACCAGTTCGGCGAGGTTGCGATGGCTGGCGCTGATCAGCTGGAAATCCACCCGGGCCGAGGTCTCGGACCCGAGCGGTGTCACCCGGCGCTCTTCCAGCACGCGCAGCAGGCGTGCCTGCAAGGCCATCGGCATATCGCCGATCTCGTCGAGGAAGAGCGTGCCGCCGTCGGCCTGGAGGATCTTGCCGCGCCGGCCTTCGCGCTGAGCGCCGGTAAAGGCGCCCGCGCGGTAGCCGAACAGTTCGCTCTCGATCAGCGATTCCGGCAGAGACGCGCAATTGATGGCTACGAACGCGCCTTGCGCCGCCGGGCTTGCCGTATGCAGCGCATTGGCGAAGACGTCCTTGCCCGTGCCGGTTTCGCCATGGAGCAGGACGGGCACATTGCGCGCGATGACGCGCGTGGCCAGCTGGACTTGCGCGTCCATGCGCGGGTCGCCGCAGGCCAGGCCCGCGCGCGCTGGCCTGGGCGCGGCAGTCTGCTGCGCCGGCGTGCCGCGTGCCGCGAGGCGACCGGGCCGGGGCAGGCAGTCCTGCGGCGGCTGCTGCGCGACCATGAAGAAACGATCCGATGCTTGCGCGAGGTAGACCGGCACCGGATGAAAAGACTGGCGCGCGCTACGTGCCACCAGCTCGTCGAGCGAGCTCATGAACAGCGTGTCGATGCGCTTGCCGCGCAATGCCTGCATCGAAGGGAAGCCGAGCTGGAGCAGGGCGCTGCGGTTGGCGGCGAGCACCACGCCGTCGGCGTCGACCGCGAGCTTGCCTTCGCCGGCGGTGTAGACCAGTTCCGGCTGGCTGTGGAAGCGGATCGGATATGCGTGCCGGAAGCGGGCATCGAACAGGCGGTTCTCGATATGGCGGCACGACATGCCGACCAGCACCGGGGAGTGTTGCTGCCACAGCAGGGGCGAGCGGCTGGTGACGTCGAGCACCGCCGCCAGCACGCCGTTCTCGTCGAAGATCGGCGCCGCCGAGCAGGTGAGGCCGGTATAGCGCTGGAAGAAATGCTCATGCTGGCGTATCGCCACCGCGCCGGCTTCCGCCAGGCAGGTGCCCATACCATTGGTGCCGGCTTCGCGCTCGCTCCAGATCGCGCCGACGCGCAAGCCTTCCGGGGCGATCTCGCGCGCGAACGGGTCGGCGGCCACCAGATGCATGACCACGCCATCGGCATCGGTCAGCATCACCGCCATATCGGGGTCGGCGAGTTGCTGGTAGAGCGTGGTCATCTCCAGCCGCGCGCAGTCGGCCAGGTCGCCGAAGCGCTCGCCGCGCTCGCGCAATTCGCTGGCGCAAAGCACCGGCGGGACGGGACGCCGTTCCGGATCGAGCCCGTATTCGCCCAGGCAGCGGGTCCATGAGCGCACCACCGCGGCACTGGTATCCGTTGTCGATTGCGGGGAGGCGACGGCGCGCGCGATGCGCTGGCCATGGGTGCCCGCGGCCGGAACGGGGAGCTGGGTCAAGGTCAAGGCCGTCATGTGTTTCTCCTCCTGCGCTGGCGTACTTCCGTGCCCTGGAGTCTGCGGACCGGGGCCTGCCGTGGCAATACCTCTTAGGCACCGCCCGCAGCTACTACCAAGGAGGTAGTGCCAAGTGGAAATTGTTGGGAGGGGGGGTAGCTCGCCATACTCCGCAAAAATCCAGACACCCTGCGGAGACTGCACATGACCAGAGAATCCATCCTGAACGTTCGGCATCGCGAACTCGGCTCCACCCTGGACGGCGATACGTGGAACGATATGCCGATCCCCTGGCGCTACCGGCGCGATCCGCAGGACGAGGTGGTGGCGGTGCGTACCGCCGCGGGCCTCTATGACATCAGCGGCCTGAATATCGTCAAGGTATCCGGACCGGATGCCGCCGCCGTCATCGACAAGATGGTACCGATCGATGTGCATCGCCTGCAGCCGGGTACGGCGCGGCTGGCTGCCGCCGTCGATGAGAACGGCGCCGTCAGCGACGACCTGATGGTGATCTGCGACGCGCCGAACCAGTACCGCCTGTCGCACGGCAGCGGCAATACGCAACGCCAGCTTGCCGCGCTCTCGAAAGGCCGCGACGTGAAGTGGGAGCAAGACTTTGACGTGCATATGCTGTCCCTGCAAGGGCCGCGCGCCGCCGCCATCCTCAAGCCGCATATCGGCATCGAGCTGGCCTCCCTGCCGTATTTCGCGCATCGCGAGACCACGCTGTTCGGCCGCAAGATCATTGTTTCCCGGGGCGGCTACTCGGGTGAGGAAGGTTTCGAGATCGCCTGCGCCGCGGCGGACGCCGTCGATCTGTGGGACGCCATCCTGGAGGCGGGCAAGCCGCAGGGGCTGATTCCCTGCTCCTGGGATTCGCTCGAACTCGCCCGCATCGAGGCAGCCTTGCTGTTCTTCCCCTTCGACATGCCGGAAGGCGATACCACGCCGTGGGAAGTCAATCTCGGCTGGGCCATCGACACCGACAAGGCGGGCGACTACGTGGGCAAGGCGGCGCTGCTGAACGCGCGCGGCAAGGAGCGCTTCTTCCAGGCCGGCGTGGCGGTAAGGCATGACCGCGCGGTGGAAGCCGGATCGAAGATCTTCGTGGACGGCAAGGCGGTGGGCGTGGTGACCAGCGCCACCTTCAGCCGCTACCTGATGCAATCGCTGGCGCTCGTGCACCTGCAGTCCGGCTACAAGGCGCTTGGCACCAAGGTTGAGATCCGCGACAGCAACGGCGCGCATACGGGCACGGTAACCAAGACGCCGTTCTACGACCCGCAGCGCCTGCGCACCCAGGTCAAGGCGGYCTGACCCGGCATCCGCGCATTTACGCACCGCAACCACGCAACCACGCAGGAGCTTGCCATGCTGGTGACAGGCATCAAGAGCATGCCGCTGTACCGCCCGCTGCAGTTCGACGGCAGCGGCAAGGTGCACCTGGCCGTGGCCCGGGGCGCGGGTGGCGACGCGCTGCGTCGCCTGGCCGGCGCGGCCAGGGCGTGCAAGGTGCTGTACGCGGCCGAGGCGGGCGCCGACCTCACGCAGGCGGTGCGGGCAAGCAGCGCCGATGTGACGGTCGCGGCGTCCACCGCGGCGCTGCTCGAGCAACTGGGCGATGCACTGGCCTCGTTGCCGATGGGCCTGCGCTTCTACGCCGCCGGCGACGAGGATTTCCTCGCCGAGGTGAGCCGGGTGGCGGAACTGCATGGCCTGGATTCCGCCGAGATGCAATGCGAATGCGTGGCGCCCGGCGCGCGGCGGGTCTACTGCGTACATTGCCGCACCTGCAACGCAGCCGTGTCCGGCGGCATCGCGCCCTGCGCGGGCTGCGGCCGCAAGCTGCTGGTGCGCGATCACTATTCCCGCCGGCTTGCCGCCTTCATGGGCGTGATGGCCGATGCGGAAACGCCGGGGGCAGCATGAAACCGCAAGAAAGCATACCGGTACGCGTGACGCGGATCGAGGCGGTGACGCCGCTGGTCAAACGCTTCACGCTGTGCCACGCCGATGGGGAAGCTCTTCCCGCCTTTTCGGGGGGCAGCCATATCGTGGTCGAGATGCAGGGCGAGGACCGCCTGCACCGCAACCCGTATTCCCTGATGAGTTCGCCGTGGGAAACCGGCCAGTACCAGATCGGCGTGCGCCGCGTCGACGAAGGGCGGGGCGGTTCGCGTTTCATGCATGAGCACGTGAAGGAAGGCTCGCTCCTGCGCGTGCGCGCCCCGGTCAATCTCTTCCCGCTGCTCAAGACGCGCCGGAAACACATCCTGATTGCCGGCGGCATCGGCATCACGCCGTTCTTCTCGCAGTTGCCGGAATTGCAGCGGCTGGGAACGCCGTACGAACTGCACTACGCCGTGCGCAGCCAGGAACACGCCGGCTTTGCCACCGAGCTGCTTCGGCTGGCGGGCGAGCGGCTGCATCTCTATGTGGAGGACGCCGGCCAGCCGCTGCACTTCGCCAAAGTGCTGGCAGGCCAGCCGCTAGGCACCGATGTTTATGTCTGCGGCCCCGCCGGCATGATCGAGGCGGTGCGCCAGGCGGCACGCGCGGCGGGATGGCCGGACAGCCACGTGCACTGGGAGCAGTTCCTGGCTCCACCGGCGGGCGCGCCATTCGAGGCAGTGCTCGCGCGCAGCGGCATCACCGTCCAGGTAGGCGCGGAGACCAGCCTGCTCGAAGCGATCGAGGCGGCCGGCGTCAAGGCGTCCTACCTGTGCCGCGGCGGCGCCTGCGGCCAGTGTGAGCTGGAGGTGCTGGAGAACGACGGGGAACTGGTCCACCACGATCACTATCTTTCCATCGAGGAAAGGGCAAGCGGCCGCAAGCTGATGCCCTGCGTCTCCCGGGCGAACTGCCAGCGCCTGGTGCTGGCGATCTAGGAGGCGCGATGCACACCACGTTCAAGCAAGACGAGACTTTCCGCGGCAACTTTGCTTATGCCAACAGCCCGGCCGCGATCCAGCGCTTTCCGTTTCCGTTCCACGAAGACCGGTACATGTACTCGGTCAACATCGAACCGCATGCTGCCGGCCCGGCCGGCAGCGTGACCGAACATCCCTTCGACGTCGACGAGCACTACATCGGCGAATGCCGCGAACGGGCCCTGGTGCTTGCGCAGGACCCGGGCCGCTGCATGGCCTTGCCGCACATGATGCAGGCGGAGTGGGACACGCTGGAGCTGATGATGGAGTCGCTGGCGGCCAGCTATCCCGCGCACTTCACGCTGCGGCGCGACGGTACGCGCTGGACCTGGGAGAACCGCCTGCTGGGCCTGCGCCAGGACTTTGTCTTTGGCGACGCCGCGACGTTGCCGTATCCGCCGCTGGAATACATTGCCCGCCAGAACCAGGGTGACTGGGTGTTGATGGATCAACGCCAGGACAACCTGTTCATGGACGCCGGCATGGTCACCACGCAGGCCGACTGGTCGTTGGATTTCGATCTCGGCATGAGTTTCAGCGAGTGGCACGGACCCGTGCCGCTGGCGCACGAACTGGGCATCTTCGACCGCGCCTTGAAGTATCTGCTGCACCTGCGCGCAGGCGCGCCGGTGCGCCGGCTGAACTGGACCATGACCATTCACCCGCGCCTGGACACCTCGCCGGAGCGCTATCCGGAGTGGGGCGCGGACCGGGCCTCGGTCACTCGCGAGACCGCGGGCGAACTGGTGCACCTGCGGGTGGAACTGCAGACGCTGTTCCGGCTGCCCCGCAGCAATGCCATCGGCTTTGGCGTGCGTTGCTACCTGATCAGCTTGCAGGAACTGGCCACGGTCCCCAGGTGGGCGGCGCGCCTGCACCGCGTGCTGCGCACGCTGCCGGACGAACTGGTCGACTACAAAGGCATCACGCGCTACCGGCAGGCCGCGATCGACTGGCTGGCGCGGCACGACGACGGCCGCACCCTCGGCGCGGGTACCGCCCCGGGGTAAGCGCGGCGAAGACACAACAAGATCGGCACCCACAGAAGATTCAATGCGGAGCCAGCGCGCTCCGCACTGCTTGCGACGCCTTGCGCGATCGCCTTACAAACCGGCTGGAGACAAAAAATGGCCCGCGACCCACGCTACGACATCCTGTTCGAACCGATCCAGATCGGTCCCAAGACATTGCGCAACCGGTTCTACCAGGTGCCTCATTGCATCGGCGCCGGGTCCACGCTGCCCGGCTTCCAGGCCGCGCACCGTTCGCTGAAGGCCGAAGGGGGCTGGGCCGCGCTGAATACGGAATACTGCTCCATCCACCCGGAGTCCGACGACACGCACCGGCTGTCGGCGCGGATCTGGGACGAGGGCGACGTGCGCAACCTGCGCGCGATGACCGACGAGGTGCATAAGTACGGCGCGCTGGCCGGCATCGAGATGTGGTATGGCGGCGCGCACGCGCCCTGCATGGAAAGCCGGGCCACGCCGCGCGGCCCGAGCCAGTACGCGTCGGAATTCGAAACGCTGACCTACTGCAAGGAGATGGATCTGCGCGATATCGCGCAGGTGCAGCAGTACTACGTCGACGCCGCCTACCGGGCCCGTGACGCGGGTTTCGATATCGTCTACGTGTATGGCGCGCACTCCTACTTGCCGCTGCAGTTCCTCTCGCCGTACTACAACAAGCGCACCGACAAGTACGGCGGCTCGCTGGAGAACCGTGCCCGCTTCTGGCTGGAGACGCTGGAGAAGGTGCGCCGCGCCGTGGGCGACGACTGCGCCATCGCCACGCGCTTCGCGGTGGACTCGCTGTACGGCTGCGCGGGCATCGAGGTGGAGCAGGACGGCATGAAGTTCGTCGAGATGGCGGATTCGCTGCTGGACCTGTGGGACGTGGATGTGGGGGATATCGCCGAGTGGGGCGAGGACGCCGGCCCCTCGCGCTTCAACCTGCAAGGCCACCAGATCCCCTGGACGCGCTTTATCAAGCAGGTGTCGAAAAAGCCCGTGCTGGGCGTGGGGCGCTTTACCGATCCCGAGAAGATGACCGAGATCGTGACCAAGGGCATCGCCGACATTATCGGCGCGGCGCGTCCGTCGATTGCCGATCCGTTCCTGCCGAAGAAGATCGAGGAAGGGCGCATCGATGACATCCGCGTCTGCATCGGCTGCAACGTCTGCATCTCGCGCTGGGAAATCGGCGGCCCGCCGATGATCTGCACGCAGAACGCCACCGCCGGCGAGGAATACCGCCGCGGCTGGCACCCGGAGAGGTTTGCCAGGAGGAAGTCCGACGACGCGGTGCTGGTGGTCGGCGCCGGCCCGGCCGGTTCGGAATGCGCGCGCGTGCTGATGGAGCGCGGCCATACGGTCCACCTGGTGGACCAGGCCGAGAAGATCGGCGGCCACCTGAACCAGATCATCACGCTGCCTGGCCTGGGCGAGTGGGGCTATCACCGCGACTACCGCGAAACCCAGATCAACAAGCTGCTGAAGAAGAACAAGCAGAGCCAGCTTGCGCTGGGGCAGAAGGCGCTGACGGCCAACGCCATCCTGGAATACGGCGCCGAGAAGGTGGTGATCGCCACCGGCTCGCACTGGGTCACCGACGGCACCAACTGCCTGACCCACGACCCGATCCCGGGCGCGGACGCCTCGCGCGACGACCAGCTGACGCCGGAGCAGGTGATCGCCGGTAAGAAGGCGATCGGCAAGCGGGTGGTGATCCTCAACGCCGACACCTACTTCATGGCGCCGAGCCTGGCCGAGAAGCTGGCCACGGCCGGGCATGAGGTGACCATCGTCAGCGGCGTGCACCTGGCCAATTACATGCACTTCACGCTGGAATATCCCAACATGATGCGGCGCCTGCACGAGCTCAAGGTCAAGGAGATGGGCGACCATTTCTGCAGCCGCATCGAGCCGGGCCGGCTGGAGATCTACAACATCTGGGGCGACGGATCGCGTCGTACCTACCGCGGCCCCGGCAAGTCGCCGCGCGACGAGAACAAGAGCCATCGCTGGCTGGAGTTCGACTCGCTGGTGCTGGTGACCGGCCGCCGCTCCAACGATACGCTGCACCGCCAGTTGAAAGCGGCGGAGGACCGCTGGGAAAGCGTCGGCATCAAGGGCGTGTACCTGATCGGCGATGCGGAAGCGCCGCGGCTGATCGCGGATGCCACCTTCGGCGGCCAGCGCCTGGCCCGCGAGATCGAGGAGGCGGACGCGCAGATCCCGCTGCCTTACCGCCGCGAGGTGCCGGTCTGGGGCGTGCCGCACAAGAAGGAAGGCACGTTYGAGATCATCTACAAGATCTGATCCGGGCAGGGAACGGCCACGCAGGCCGTTCCCGCCGGACGCTTCGCGCCCCCGCATCCACACAGACGGAAGCCGCCATGCCAGCCGCAGACAAGTTCGACCCGCTCCAGGTCACCCGCGTCCTGTTTGAAGGATTCTCGTCACCTGCCATCGTGCTGTTCTACCTGGTGGGCTTCGCTGCCATCGGCGTGTTCTGCTACGGCACCTACGTGCAGATCCGCAAGTACCGGCGCGGCCAGCCGCTGGGCACGCCGCTGGAAATCGGCAAGCGCTTCATGCAGATGTGCCGCACCGTTGCCAGCCACCGCACCATCGCCCGGCGGGATCCCGCCGCCGGCCGTGCGCACCGGCTGATCTTCTACGGCTTCGCGCTGCTGTTTATCGGCACCGCCACGATCACGCTGGAATACGACATCACCGGCAAGCTGCTTGGCCTGCGCTTCTGGCACGGCAAGTTCTACCTGTGGTTCTCGCTGGTGCTCGACTGCGCCGGCGTGGCCATGATCGCCGGGCTGGTCTACATGATGATCCGGCGCGGCTGGATCAAGCCGCCCAAGCTCGACTACACCCGGCCGGACCGCAAGCCGGGAGAGCCGGGCTATGACCGCAGCGGCTACCGCCGCGAGGACTGGGCCTTCCTGTGGGCCCTGATCATCATCGGCGTGACCGGCTACGTGCTCGAAGCCGCGCGGCTGGTCTGGCTGCAGGAAAGACCCGAGGTGTGGGCGTTGCGCTGGTGGTCGCCGTTCGGCGCCGCGCTGGCCGAGGCGATGCGCACCGTGGGCGTCGGCGCCGGGGCGGCAGGCGTCTTGCGCTCCGGCTTGTGGTGGTTCCACGGCCTGCTGGCGCTGACGCTGATCGCGCTGATCCCCTTCACCAAGGTCAAGCACATTTTCACCGCCGCCGGTTCGCTGATGCTGCGGGATCCGCTGGCTGCGCAGCGCCTGCCGCGCCAGGCGGCCACCGGGGACAAGGTCGGCTACGGCACGATCACCGATTTCACCTGGAAGCACCTGCTCAACCTGGATGCCTGCACCAAGTGCGGCCGCTGCCACGAGGCCTGTCCGGCGCAAGCGTCTGGCGCGCCGCTGTCTCCGCGCGACGTGATCCTCTCGTTGCGCGAGTTCGCCAACGATGCGCTGCAGAAGCAAGCCCTGCCGGACGAGGTCAAGCTGAGCCCGCACGGCAAGGACGGCGGCCAGGTGTTCATGGAGACCTTGTGGTCCTGCCGCACCTGCATGGCCTGCGTGGAGATCTGTCCGGTGGCGATCGAACACGTGCCCATCATCGTCCAGATGCGCCGCAAGCTGGTGGAAGACGGCGATATGGAGCCGCAACTGCAGAAGACCCTGCAGACGATCCACAAGACCGGCAACTCCTTCGGGGAATCCAAGCGCAAGCGCGCGGCCTGGACCAAAACGCTGCCGTTCGAGATCAAGGACGCGCGCAAGGAACCGGTGGATCTGCTGTGGTTCGTGGGCGACTATGCCTCGTTCGATCCGCGCAACCAGAAAGTCAGTCAGGCGTTCGCCACATTGCTGCACGATGCCGGCGTGAAGTTCGGCCTGCTGTTCGAGGGCGAGTCGAATGCGGGCAACGATGTGCGCCGCGTTGGCGAGGAAGGCCTTTACGAACTGCTGGCCGAGACCAATATCGTGACCCTGGGCACCGCGCAATTCAAACGCATCGTTACCACCGACCCGCATTCGTACAACACCATCCGCAACGAATACCCGGATTTTGGGGGCACTTATGAGATCGAGCACTACACCAGCTACGTGCAGCGCATGCTGGAGCAGGGCCAGATCAAGGTGCGCCAGCCGCAGCGCCTGCGCGTGACCCTGCACGATCCTTGTCACCTTGGTCGCTTCAACAAGGGCTATGGCGCGCCGCGTGACATCCTGAAGCAGATCGGCTGCGAACTGGTGGAAATGCCGCGCCATGGCGACAACTCCTTCTGTTGCGGCGCCGGTGGCGGCCGCATCTGGATGCCCGACCCGGTCGGCGTGGAAAAGCCGTCGCAGAACCGCATGCGCGAGGCCGCCGGCATCGAAGGGCTGGAAGTCTTCGTGGTGTGCTGTCCGAAGGACCTGACCATGTTCGAGGACGCCCTGAAGACCAGCGGTTACGAAGGCAAGTTCGTGGTGCGCGAGTTGATCGAGTTGATCCGCGACGCCCTGGCTGAGCCGGCTGAGGCCGCCCCGGCCAGCCATGCCGCTATCGGCCTGGTGGAAGCTTAGGGCGGGGGCGGAGATGCGATTCTCGGGCCGGCACTGGAACGAGCTGCTGCGGCGTGCGCAGGAAGACGCGGAGCCTTACGCGGCCGCTGCGCTCTATCCGCACGCGTTGCCGGCACACCAGGCGTGCTTGCTGCCGCGCCTGTTCGATGCCCGCCAGGACCGTTTGCTGTTGGCGTCGGCGGGATTCCTTGCGCCAGCGGTACTGGCGCGGCTTGCCACGATCGCCCGCGACGATGCTGCGGTCGGCTTGCGCCTGGCGCGCAATCCGGCCGCTCCCGCGCAGGCGCTGGTGACGCTCTGGCGCGGCGGCGGGGGCGAGCGCCTGCGCCTGCTGCTGGCCAGGCATACGAACATGCCGCGCGGCGTGCTGGCGCAGATGGCCGAAGGCACCGCGCAGGTCGAGATTCTGCGGGCACTGTGCGAGAACACGGGTACCGCTGCCGATGTGCTGGCGGCGCTGGAGCGGCGCCACCTGCCGGTGCTGCACCGCCTGCTTGCCATCAACCTGGCCACCGCCGCGGATACGTTGCTGTCCCTGTGGGCGGCGGCGGTAGACGAGCCGGCCGTGCGCGCCCAGGTCTTGCTGCATCCGCATTGCCCTGGCCGCTTGCTGGAGGCCGTGCCCGAGACCGTGCTGGAACGGCGCTGCGGGGCGCGGCATCCGCGCGCGCCGGTGGCGCTACTGCGGCAACTGGCGGCCGATGCCGACCCGACCGTGCGGCGCGCGGCCGCCGCCCATGCCGCCGTGCCCGCGCAAGCGCTGCTGACGCTTTGCTTCGATGCCGAGGCCGGCGTGCGCCGCGCGGTGGCGGCGCGGGCGGACCTGTCGGCAAGAATGGCCGGCTGGCTGCAGGAGGACACCGATTCCTGGGTGCGCCGCACGGTGGCCCGCAATGCGGCTTGCCCGCCGGCGCTCCTGGCGATTGCCGCTGCGGACGCTCATGCCGAAGTACGGCGCGCCGCCGCCCGGCATCCAGCCTGTCCCGCTGCCGTACTTGAGCGGCTTGGCGCAGACCCTGAGGACTGGGTCCAGGCGGGCGTGGTCTACCGCGACGAACTGGCGCCGCCGCTGCTGCGCCGGCTCGCGCGCAGCGCCAGCGTGGACGTGCTGGCGGGCGTGGCGCGCAATGCCGCCACATCGCCTGCGCAGCTTTCCAGGCTGGCGGCGCACGAGAGTCCGGACGTGCGCCGGGCAGTGATCCTGAACCGCGCCGCACCGCGCGGCGTGCTGCTCGCCTTGCGTCAGGATGGCTATGCGCTGCACCGGGCGATGGTGCTCGATCACCCCAATTTCACGGATGCGGACCGCTGGCGCATGCGGGACGACCCCGACACGCAGGTTCGCTTCCGCATATTCAGTCATTTCGCGCGGCTGGCCGGCGTGCCCGCCGCCGCGCATACCGAGGCTCCGCCGAGAGCCGAACAATCAGCACCGCTGATGACGATGGAGACGCTATGAAGATACTGGTGACGATCAAGCAGGTGGCTTCGCTGGACGAGGACTTCGAGATGCGCGGTGACAACCGCGATATCGACCCCGACTTCCTGGTGCACGACCTGAACGAGTGGGACAACTTCACGCTGGAAGAGGCCATGCGGCTGAAGGAGGGGCCTGGCGGGGACAACATCGAGGTGGTCGTGGCCACGGTGGGGCCCGACAGCGCCGACGAGGAGTTGCGCAAGTGCCTGGCCAAGGGCGCCGACCGCGCGGTCCGCGTCTGGGACGACGCCCTGGAAGAGGCCGACCCGATCGCGGTGGCGCGCGTGCTGGCCGCGCTTGCCCGCCGCGAGTCCGCCGATCTTGTTTTTGCTGGCGTGCAGGCTTCCGATCACGCTTTCGGCGCCACCGGCATGGCCATGGCGGGCCTGCTGGACACACCCCATGCGGCGGTGGTGGCCGCGCTGGAATACACCCCGGGCGAGGGCACGGCAACGGTGCGGCGCGAGCTGGAGGGCGGCACCTACGCCGTCGTGAAGATCAACACCCCGGCCGTGCTCACGCTGCAACTGGGTATCAACACGCCGCGCTACGCATCGCTGCGCGGCATCAAGCAGGCGGCGGCACGGCCCATCGAGGTGGTCGGGCCGGACGACATCGGACTGGCGGCCGGCGATACCGGCGCGGCGGGATCGCTGTCGCGGGTGCGGCGCATGTATGTGCCGGAGAAAGGGCGCGCCCAGATGATCGAGGGCACCCCCGCGGAGCAGGCATCGCAACTGGCGAAGATCATCAAGGAATTCAGGGGAGAAGCATGATGGCGGGCATTCTGGTGGTAGTCGAGCATCGCAAGGGAGAACTGCGTCCGGTCAGCCGCGAGCTGATCGGCCTGGCAACTTCGCTGAAGGCATCCAGCGGCGAGCCGGTACAGGTGGCGTTGATCGCCGCCGACCCGGCGCGCCACGCGCAGGCGCTGCAGTTGGCGGGGGTGGATGAGATCGTGACGGTGCAGAGCGCCGGGGATGCCTTCGATCCGGAGGTATATGAAGCTTCGGTGCGCGCGCTGATCGCCGCGCGGCAGCCTTCGTTGGTGCTGCTGCCGCATAGCATCGATACGTTGGGCTACGCGGCGCCGCTGGTGGTGCGCGACGGCCACGGGTTCACCACCGACGTGTTCAAGGTGGAGCGCGACGGGGACGGCTGGGTGGCCACCCGCTCGGGCTACGGGCAGAAGGTGAACGTGGAGATGGAGTTCCCGGGGCACGCCACGGTGGTGCTGACGGTGCGGCCCGGCTCGTTCAAGCCGGTGGAGGCAGCCGGCACGCCGGCCATAACGAGCCTGCCCGCGCCGCAGGTGACGCCGCGCAGCCAGCATCTGGCGTTTGAGGAGCCGGCGGGCGGCGACGACGTGGATATCCCGGGTGCCGACTTCATCCTCTCCATCGGCCGTGGCGTGGGCGAGGAAGACAACGTCGAGCAGTTCAAGGAACTCTCCGACTCGGTGGGCGCCACGCTCGGCTGCTCCCGGCCCATCGCGGATTCGGGCTGGCTGCCGAAATCTCGCCAGGTCGGCCAGTCCGGCAAGACCGCGGCCAACTGCAAGCTCTACGTGGCGATGGGCATCTCGGGCTCGGTCCAGCATATGGCCGGCATGAAGCACGTGGACACCATCGTGGCGGTCAATACCGATCCGGAGGCCTCCATCTTCACTATCGCCAAGTACGGCATCGTGGGCGATATCTTCGATATCGGCAAGGAACTGCAAAACCACTTCTGATCGCGTTCCGGCACCGCCCTCGCGCGATTGCCGCCTTTTCCTTGTCGAAGGTGAACCATGAAATTGTCGCAATCCTGGGCCAGGGTGGTAGCTTCGGGCTGTTTTCTGGCGGGCGGGGCGGGCGCGGTGTCTTGCGCGTTCGCGCAGGAAGAACCGAAACCGCCCGCCAGTCCCCATACCGTGAGCGCGAACGTCGCGCTCATGAGCAACTATGTATTCCGCGGCATCACGTATACGCAGGACCGTCCGGCGCTCCAGGGCGGCTTCGACTATGCCCATGAGAGCGGCCTGTATGCCGGCATCTGGGGCACCAATGTCAGCAGCAAGGCGATCAACGGCGCCAGCCTGGAGCTGGATCTGTACGGAGGCTATGCCAGGTCGTTCGGCGACTGGCGCTTCGATGTCGGCCTGCTGCAGTTCTACTATCCGGAAAACCCCAAGCTGCCGGACTCGGACGAAAAATACAACACGCTGGAACTGTATGGCGCCGTCGGCTGGAAAATCCTGACGCTGAAGTACTCGCGCACGCTGACCAATTTCTTCGGCTACGACAGCGCGTCGATGGGCACGGGCAAAGGCAATTCGCATGGCAGCGGCTACCTGGAGCTGAACGCGGACGTGCCGCTGCCGTGGGACGTCACGCTGGGGCTGCACGTGGGCCGCCAATGGGTGCGCAACTACGGCGATTTCAACTATACGGACTGGCGCGCCGCGCTTAGCAAGACCTTTGGCGAGGGCTGGATCGTCTCGTTTGCCTATACGGGGACCAATGCCGACCGCGCGCTGTGGGTGGTGGACGGCAAGAAGATTGGCACCGCGCACTGGATCCTGGGCCTGAAGAAAACCTTCTGATGCCATGCCTGGCACTGGCGCCGGTGGCCGCCTAAGCTTCCACCCCGATGGGCTCCGCGAGCCCGACCCGATGCTGGAAGCGGCCCTGGCCGCCGGCGCCATCGGGTTCTCCCGCCGCCGCTACCGGGATGCCGTGCCTGGCGGCGATCCGCAGCAGGCGCGCCAGGCGGCTCGTATCCGCGGCGCCGGCATCCATCCGGATGCGCCAGAAATCCGCAAGCAGCGTCCAGTCGGGCAAGGACGGGCCATCGTGCGCGGTGGCCGGGGTCAGGTCGACGCCCACGCGGACACCATCGCGGCGCAAGCCGGCAAGGGTGACATCGAGTTCGGCAAGGCCGCGATCCGCGAATTGCGGGAGGAGCACGTCGATACGGGCGAGGGTCGCTTTGTCGCCGATGGCCCGCAATGCGCCCTGCAGGCCCCGCAGCACCATGGCGTCGAGCGGCACCGCGTCAAGGCACAGGCAAAGCCGTTGCTGTGGTTCGAGCAACGGGTAGGCCTGGTCGAAGATGGCGAGCAGGTAGCGTTCTGCCAACTGGTCCAGTGTGCCGGCCTGGGCCGCATACAGGAACAGATGCGCGGCCGGGATGGCGCCGGAGCGCGTGCTGTGCCAGCATGCCGATCCCTCCGCCCAGCGCGGGCCGTCGCCAAGCGGTATGACCTGCGCCAGGCTCACCTGAAGCCCATGCGAGCTGAACGCGCGCGCGAATTCGCCGAGGGAGCGGCGCCAGGCCTGTGCCGTGCGCCGGGCCGTTTCCCCCGCGAAGGCGTAGCGCACCGTGCCATTGGCGCTTTGCCATTGCGCCGAATACACGGCGCGCAAGGCGTCGCGCAGCAGGGAACGGGCATCGGGCTGGTTGGCGATCCGGATCGCGATGCCGAGCCTGGCATTGATGGAGGCGGAGATGCCGTCGATCTCGAACGGCGTGTCCAGCATGGCGGCGATCGTGTCCACCAGCGTCAATGCGGAGATCACCGCGGCGAGCCGGCGCTCGTTCTGCGTGCGTCCCGCAAAGCGGGCAGGGTCGAGAGCCGGGCTTCCCTCGCTGGCCGGCGCCTGCAAGACGAGAATCGCAAACTCGTCGCCGCCACTGCGTCCCGCCGAGATGCCCGGGCCGCAACAGGTGGCCAGGCGCTCGCCCAGGCGGGCCAGCAACTGGTCGCCAAAGGCGCGGCCATGCCGTTCGTTGATCCGTTTCAGGTTGTCCACATCCAGGCAGAGCAGCATGAAGGGCGCGCCGTACCGCAGGGCGAGATCGATGCGGTCGAGCAGCAGGGCGCGGCTCTTGAGGCCRGTCAGCCGGTCGTGCAGCGGCTCGCGCTCGGCGCGCTCCTCGTCGCGTTTCTGGCTGCTGATGTCGGAGATGAATCCTTCGATGGCCAGCAGCGTGCCGTTGCCGGCGAAGATGCCGCGGCTGCGCTCGCTGACCCATTTCTCCTGCCCCGCGTGGGTGCGGATGCGGTAGCGCAGGTGGAATGCCCTGTGCTGCGCCAGCTGGCTCTGCACGTAGTCCCACACATAAGCGCGGTCGTCGGGATGGATCAGCTCGTCGTAGGACGGGTGGTTGAGCAGGTCCACCGCCTCCATGCCGGTCAGTTCGAAGCAGCCATCGCTGACGAACTCCATGGTCCAGCGCCGGTCGTTGCGGCAGCGGAACGCCATTCCGGGCAGGTGGTCCAGCAGGGTCGACAGACTGCGGTCGCGCGCGCGCAGCACATCCTCCGCGCGCTTGCGGGACTGGATGTCGGTCATCATGCCGGTGGTGCCGGTTACCCGGCCGTGGCCGTCGAAGCGGGGCCGCAGCCGCACCTCCATCCAGCGCGGCCGCCCGTCGTGGCAGATCAGGCGCGTCTCGTAGCGGCACGCATCGCTGTTCTGGGAGAGGATTGTGAGAAACTGTTCGCGGTTGAGCGCTTGCTCATCGGGATGGACATAACGAAACACGGGAGTGTGCAGGCAAAGGTGCACATCCAGCATGGTGACGGACTTCCACGCATGATTCAGGAAATGGAATGTGGCATCGGCATCGGTCTCGAACACGATGTCCTCGATCCCGTCGACCAGGGCACGATAGTCGTGATGCAGCGGAATCGGCCCGACACTCGGGCGATGCGTGCCGGGGTCGGCCAGTCTGGCGGGCAGGCGCCGGTTGGTGGCGGTTGCCACCGATACCAGCACCAGCGCTGCGCCGAGACAGCCCACGGCAAGCGGTGTACTGCTGGGCAGCCAGCCCATGGTGGCGCCAATGGCATAGCCGCAGGCGGCGGCCGCGCCGCTCAGATACAGCCACACGGCCAGCATGATGCTCCCCCTCACGCTAATCCCTCTCGTCTCCCTATTATTATTTCCCGGCGTTCGCTTGTTGACTTGCATGCGATCGGTCCGGGACTGAATGCGCGTTGCGACCCAAGGTGATCCGATGAATAGCAATCCCGTGCCTGCCAGACGCGCCTCGCCATCATACTTGCTTTTTTTCGCTCAGCAACACCATCGCGCGCGTCCCTGGATGGTGGTGATGACGGTCGCCGCGCTGGCCGCGCTGGCACTGATGGTGCAGCCCGTGCTGACGGCTGCGTGGTCCAGCGAGGCGGTGCGGTTCATGACCAAGGCGGCCGAATTGCGGCAGCGCGGCAGCGGTTTCGCGCGCGGCAACGAAGCCAATGGCGAAGCACGGCAATGGCTGGTGGAAGCGCGGGCATTGCTGGCCGACCCGCCGTTCGGCTCCGCGCTCGCCGAGGTGGRACAGCCGGGCGCGTCAGGGACGGTGACGGGCGCCATGCCGCTGCTCGAGCAGGCTGCCGTCGATGTATCGGAGGCGCTGCAGCGCCACCTGCGGGTCGATATCGCGGTGCGCATTGCCTTGCTGATCGTTGCCGCCGGCGGCTTGCTGGTTGGCCTGCGGCTGCGGCGCTATGCGGGCGAGGCGCGGGCCGGCATGGGTGCGGCGAATGCGGCCGATGCCCACCCGCAGGACCGCTGGCTGACCCTGCTCGACCAGGTCATGACAGCGCTGTCGGGCGAATCGCTTGGCCCGCAAGCCTTGCGCAATGTCTGCGGCGCGGTGGCCGATAGCCTGGCGGCGCGGGCATGCGGCATCTGCCTCGATGACGAGACCAGCGAAGCGCTGCAACTGCCGGCCGTGGTGCACGTGGGCGAACTCGGCTGGGCACAGGTGGAGCGCGTGCGCACGCTGGTGGTGGCCGGCCCGCATATGCTGTTCGATATGTCCGAGCATGGCGCACCGGCGCAGGATGGCGAGGCAGGGATGGCGGTGCCAATCAGCGACGGCAAGGTGCGCTACGGCCACCTGTTCCTCGTGTTCGGGACGGTGCGGGAATGCCAGTCGCAAGGCAGCCAGATCGGCGAAGCGGTCGGCAGGCATCTGGCGCTGGCCATCGGCGGTTTCCGGCGCATGCAGGAGGGGAGGCGGGTGGCGCTGATCGAGGAGCGCGCGGCGATGGCACGCGAGTTGCACGACTCGCTGGCGCAATCGCTGTCGTATATGAAGATCCAGGTCAGCCGGCTGCAGACCCTGTCGGAGCGGGGCGACGGGCGCGAAGAACTGGTATCGACGGCGGAAGAGCTGCGCGACGGATTGAATGGCGCCTACCGCAAGCTGCGTGAACTGATCACGACATTCCGCACGCAGATCAATTCGCAAGGCCTTTCCGCCGCGCTGGAAGAGGCCCTGGAAGAGTACGGCGCCCGCAGCAGCGTGGCCATGACGCTGGACAACCGGCTAAAGCACTGCCGGCTGACCGCCAACGAAGAATTCCATATCGTGCAGATCGTGCGCGAAGCCCTCTCCAATGTCGTGCGCCACGCGGGGGCCTCGCAGGCTACTGTCCGGTTGCTGCCCGCGGAGAATGGCGCGATGGCGATCACCATCGAGGATGACGGGCTTGGCTTCGAGCCTGCGGCGGATGCGCGCAACCAGTATGGCACCGCCATCATGCGGGAGCGGGCCTTGAGCCTTGACGGTGCCCTGGCCATCACAMCCCGGCCGGGCGGCGGATGTTGCGTTGCGGTGCGCTTTCGCCCGGTGGGGCAGCCCGACTGGTAGGAACGGCGTGCAATGGGGGAAACCCTGAACGACGCGCCATCGTTGCTGGATGCCGTGTAACATTTCCGCTACCCCTGCAAATAGCAGCCGCCGATACAGGCGACGATACGGCCCGAGGCGGGACGAAGTACAGACCGCCGTGGCCGCGCAGAAAAAAAATGAAACGGAGACAACTGGCCATGGAGACGAGCAATACGGTGCTGCTCATCGACGATCACGCCCTGTTCCGCAAAGGCCTGGCGCAACTCATCGGCATGGATAAGGATTTTCGCGTGGTCGGCGAGGCCGCCTCCGGCGCGGAGGGCGTTGAGATGGCCGTGCGCATGCAACCCAATGTGATTCTGATTGACCTCAATATGCCGGGCATGAGCGGCATCGAGACGATCGGCGCGTTGCGGGAGAAGCAGGTGGATGCGCGATTTATCATGCTGACGGTATCGGATAACGATCGCGATGTCGTGTCGGCGCTGCGGGCCGGAGCGCATGGCTATTTGCTCAAGGATATGGAGCCGGAGGACTTGTGTGATTGCCTGCGCAGGGCTGCTAATGGAGCCTCGGTGTTGAGTGAGTCGGTTACTGGTAGTTTGATGCAGGTGGTGGCGACGAATCAACGGGTTCCTGCCGCGCAGGCTGACCTGACTTCCCGGGAATCGGAGGTGCTGGATTTTCTGGCCGAGGGATTGTGTAACAAGACGATTGCCCGGCAATTGGGGATTAGCGTGGGGACGGTCAAGGTGCATGTTAAACATGTGCTTTCCAAGCTCAATTTGCATTCGCGGCTGGAGGCCGTGGTTTGGCGTCATGAGCATCAGAAGCGGCATTGAGTGGGCGGGGTCTTCGTGCTTTAGCGGCTGACGCGGCTGTACGTAGTTGGCCCAGCTGGCGGCAGCGTTGCACCGCCGTATCTCGCCCCGGGGGGCAGGCCAGGGATACGACGTGGGCAAGAAGGTCAAAGGTCGCAAGGGCGCCAGATGCCACCCCACCTCGGCGAGATTTCCACCCCGGAACTCCCCGCCCTCATGCCTCTTTGTAGGTATCTCCCCTTTGGATTATTGTCTGTCCTGCCTCCGCCTTCCAATAATCCTGCCTATGTCTTCCCGATGACTTGAAGACAAAGAAGACAAAAAGCAGGAGACAGGCGCGCATCCCGACGCGCTTACCACAGGAGGATCCATGACAACCGTCGGCCAAGCGAAGGTGGCATTCCGTGCCCGCAGTATCCGTTGGGGCTTTATCTGGGCGCTATGGTGCGCGGTCTTGTGGGGCGCGTGGTATGTACCTGGCGCTGCGGTCTGGAAGGAGGCGCCGTTCGCCACCATGGATATGGCGAACCCCCGCCAGTTCCTGACCGCGGCGGCGGTCATTACCACGTTCAACGCCTTCTCGGTATTGCTCTTCCTGTTCCTGTGGCTGATCGTGCTGGGCAAATTCCAGGACTTCGGCCGCACGCTGGTGCGCGTGCGGCGCATCTCCAAGTGGTACTTCGCCGCCGCGATATTCGGCGGGCCGATGGCGATCTTCGGCTCCTTCCTTGCCATGGGCTATGTGGGCGCGGTGTTCGCCGCCATCGCCGGACTGCTTTACCCGATCATCGGCGCCAGCATCGCACGCATCTGGTACAACGAGAAAATCACGATGCGTGCCGCGCTCGGCATCCTGGTGATCGTCGGCGGCGGTATCGCTATCTATGCGCCGGGCATCCTGGGCGAACTCTCCGGCGCGTCAACCCGGCACACGTCATGGTTGGGCTACCTCGGCGGCGCGATGGCGGCGATCGGCTGGGGCGTGGAGGGCGCGCTGGCGGGCCGCGCGCTCGATGTCACCGATCCGGATTGCGGCATCACCGTGCGTTTCACCGCGGAATCCATCTACTGGCTGTGCCTGGTTCTGCCGGCGCTGGCGCTGTTCGGCGATGTCGATGTCATCCACCTGATCATCCAGACCTGGAATCTCAAGGCCATCACATGGCTGCTGCTGGCGGGCATCACCTTCGGCTTCTGCTATGTGTCCTGGTACAAGTCTTTCCCGCTCATCGGCGTGGGCCGGGGGCAGGCCATTGCCGCGCTGTACGGCGCGTTCGCGGTGGTATTCCTGRCTGCCTTCACCCTGCAGTTTCCGGCGTGGAATTTCCTGCTGGGACTCGCGATGGTGGTGTCGGGCGCCTTCCTGATGTACACGGAGAAGAGCGATGTCCTCGAAGTGGTCCGCTCGCTGTAAGCGAGGCGGTATTTTCCCCGAACCGGAGATGACAAGTGGCGAAAGTGCATATCAAGGGCTTCATCCTGCAGCAGATCGCCGGTACCGACGGCATGTGGGACAGCGATATCGCGGCGTCGGTCTGCGAGGAGTACGGCAAGCAAGGGCCATACTGGATTGGCTCCGTGCGCGTTATCCTGACGGACCTGTACTCGGGCGGGCTGGTGACCAGCGTCGAGGAGAAATTCGATGCTTACGCCGACAAGATGCGATTCCGCTTCCGGCTGAGCGACTTCGGCCGCCAGCGGATGCTGGATACCGGATTGCTTTAAGGCCCGCACCGCGGACCATCGACAACTCAACTGGGAGACTGCCATGTCGGATTTTTGGGGCTATCCGGGCGCGGACGTGATCGCGATCGTTGTGATAACGGCGCTCAGCCTGACCGCGCTGTATCACGCGCGGACCTTTGTTACCAAGATCTAGTGCCCTGAACCGCTGAATCGTCAGGGATCGAGCCTGGCAACATACCGCCAGGCCTCGACGATGCTGTCCGCCGCGCGATCGATGTCGTCGTCCCCGGTAGGCCAGGAGATGACCGACAGGCGCATGACTTCGCGGCCCTTCCAGCAGGCGCCGCCGACATAGCAGTCGCCTGCCGATTGCACGCGAGCCACCACATGCCGGGTCAGGCGATCGGCGGTGGCATCGTCCTGTCCCGCACCGAAGCTGACGATAACCTGGTTGAGCGATACCCGGTTCAGCACGGTGATGCCCGCTTCCTCCTCCAGCCGCTCAGCCATGCGGCGCGCCAGCCTGCAATGGCGCGCCACCATGTCGGCGATGCCCGCGCGGCCAAGGTGGCGGAGCATGGCCCAGGTGGCGAAGCCGCGCGCGCGGCGGGAGAGTTCCGGCACGTATTGCGACGGGTCGCGCTCATCGCCGGCCGCGTGGGGCAGGTAGCTGGYGGCGGCCGTCAGCGCACGCCGATGGGCGTCCGGGTGCGCGACGATGGCATAGCCGCTGTCATACGGGGTCTGCAGCCATTTGTGCCCGTCGGTCGCCCAGGAGTCCGCGGCTTCGAGACCGGCGGCGAGCGCCGCCGTCTCGGGGCAAGCCCTGGCCCACAGGCCGAAGGCGCCATCCACATGCAGCCACGCACCGCGTGCGCGGATATCCGCCAGCATTTCCTGCACCGGGTCGAACGCACCGGTATTGATCTGGCCGGCCTGCGCGATCACGATGGCGGGGCCCTCGCAGGCTGCCAGCGCGGCACGGAAGGGCTCCGCCAGCATGGCGCCGTCGCGGCCGCTCGGCACGCGCTTGATGCGATCCCGCCCGAACCCTAGCAGCCGCAGCGCGGCAAAGACGGTGGTATGTGCTTCGTCGCCGATCAGCACGTGGATTTCAGGGGCGCCGCACAGTCCCTGCGCCTCCACATCCCAGCCGGCCTTTTGCAAGACATGGGTGCGCGCGGCGGCCAGACAAGTGAAGTTCGCCATGGTCGCGCCCGTCACAAAGCCGACGGAAGCGCTGGCAGGCAAGCGCAGGATGTCGAGCAGCCACCTGGCAGCGACGTCTTCCGCCGCCGCGGCGGATGGCGAGCCTTGGTGGTTGGCGCAATTCTGGCCCCAGGCACTGGTGAGCCAGTCGGCGGCCACACCGACCGGATGCGAGGCACCCACCACCCAGCCGAAAAAACGCGGCCCTGTGGTGGGCTGTAACCCGGGCTCCGCCAGCGCGCGCAAGGCATCGATCGTCTGCGCCGCAGGCGTGCCGGCTTCGGGAGTGGGGCTGTCCCATGCCTGGCGGCATGCCGCGTACGAAGCGGCGGGAGGCTGTGTCGCGACCGCTTCCCTGAATCGCTCGGCTGCCTCGGCGGCGCGCTTCAGTACGTCGAGTTCCTTGGTTTGCCTGTGCGACATGCCAGCCTTCTCCCCCGAAGTTATCCCGATCCAATTCGTAAAAGGATGCTACATGAAATCGTCGTGAATCCGGGACTGTCAACTGACCCGCGTCATGCGAGGCCAGCCATGCACCGCAAACAGCGTGCGCCGGGCGGGTGCGCGAACCGGAGTGGTTAGCCACCCGGCCCACGCTCCAGGAGCTTGTACAGGTGGGAGCGGGAGATCCGCAATTGCTCGGCGGCGCGCTTCTTGTTGCCGTTGTGGCGCGCGATGGCGTCAACCACGGCGGCATAGGCGAGCTCGCTCATGCCCGCCGTGGGCTCGCTGGATGACCAGGCAGTGGGTGAGGGGGATGGCGGCCCGCCCGCTTCGCTATCCTCGTGCGGATACGCTTGCGCCAGCGGATGCACGCCGAGCTGACTTTCCATGCTCACTGACTCGCGCGCCGATTCCCCACGTGCAAAATCCGCGACGCCCAGCGTGCGGCCGTCGCAGAACACCAGCGCCTCCTCGATGCGCTGGCGCAACTGGCGCACATTGCCAGGCCAGGGCTGGCCGGCAAGGTGCCGCGCCACCTCGTGATCTATCCTGGGCACGGGCACGTTGTTGCGCTCGCAGAAAGCGCCAACAAAATGCTGCAGCAGGGCGGGAATATCCTCGCGCCGCTGCCGCAGGGCCGGAATGCGCAGCACCACGCCGCTAAGCCGGTAGTACAGGTCAAGGCGGARGCGCCCGGCGTCGATGAGCGAGGGGATATCGCGATTGGTGGCAGAGATCAGGCGGAAGTCCACCCGCTGCGCGCGGCGGCTGCCCAGGCGTTCGACCATGTGGTCCTCCAGCACCCGCAGCAGCTTGACCTGCATCTCCATCGGGATGTCCGCCACTTCGTCGAGGAAAACGGTGCCACCGGCCGCCAGTTCGAGCTTGCCGGCCTGCCCCTGGCGCTGGCTTCCGGTGAAGGCGCCGGGCGCATGGCCGAACAGTTCGGACTCGATCAGCGTGGCGGGCAGGGCCGCCAGGTTGAGGCTGACCAACGGCCGTTCGTTGACCGGCTCCCGCCCGGTCACGTGAATGCCGCGGGCCACCAGTTCCTTGCCGGTGCCGCTTTCGCCCAGGATCAGCACCGGCACATCAAGGCGTGCCACGGTCTGGATCTCCCGGCGCAGGCGCTGCATCGGCGCGCTTTCACCGATCAGGCCAGGGATCGACGGGCCTTCCCGCAGGCCATCCAGCTCGCGCTGGTAACGCGCCACCTGCGAGCGCAACTCGGATAACTCGTTGTGCATGCGCACAATGGCTTCCGGCCCCTTGAACATGATCTGGCCGATGGCCCCAACCACTTTGCCGTCCTGGCGGATGGGGATGCGGTTGACCACGCGGGCGATGCCGTTCATCTGCTGCAACTGCCCGATCTCGGCTTTCCCGCTCGCCACCACCTGCGGCAGCCGTGAGTTCGGGATGACGTTCGCCGCGGGGCGGCCAATGCCTGCGCCGGCGTCCAGGCCCAGGAATCTCTCGTGCACGGGGCTGATAAAGCGTACCCGGCCATCCTGGTCGACCACGGTAATGGCTTGGTATGGGCCAGTCAGGAAGTGGTCGAGGATCGCACCCGCAAAGGGGACAGTGCCAAGGAAGTCAAGCAGCACCGCCTTTGTGTCGGCGCGGTGCAGAAGGATCAGTTGATGGCGACTGTCTTCCAGGCACAGCCCGATGTAGCGGTGAGCGCCGGCCTCAACGGGAAAAAGCCTGCGCCCGTCGGCCAGGTCCGTTGCACGGTCGCAGGCGGATTCCGCCGCGTCCGCAATGGCGGGGTCGGCACAGGCGCCGACCGCCGCCACCCGGCCGCCATCGCRCAAACGCACCAGGGCACCAAGCGCGACGGTTTCGGCTGCTGACCGTGGTGTTGTTGTTGAGGACACAGGCCGTCTCCATGGGTGTCCTCAGTGCGGACACATTCTGTCGTTGTGGCGGACATGATAGCCATGCCCGGGAAATTCTTCAATGAAATCAAGGGCCATGCAAGTGTCTTCAGGTTGGCATGGATAGTGCGTTACTAACGCCAATACATATTCCGCCGGCATCAACGGGAGACAAGCTGTGACCTGGCAGCCTGAAATCGACGAACTGGAYTACCGGCGGCGGCTCGCCGCCCGCATGGGTGGCGAAGACAAAGTAGAGCGCCACAAGGCGGCCGGCAAGCTTTCCGTGCGCGAGCGCATCACCGGGATCGCCGACCCGGGGTCGTTCCGCGAGGTCGGCGGGCTGAGCGGCAGTGGCCGCTATGACAGTAACGGGCGGCTGGTGGATCTGGTCCCGTCGAACCTGGTCATGGGCCGGGCGCGCATCGGCGGGCGCCCGGTGGTGCTGGTGGGGGACGACTTCACCGTGCGCGGCGGCGCCAACGATGGCGCAGTGGGGGACAAGCTGATCCACGCCGAGAAGATGGCGCACGACCTGCGCCTGCCGATGGTCCGGCTGGTGGACGGCACCGGCGGTGGCGGCTCGGTGCGCAATATCGAGATCAAGGGCCACACCCTGATCCCCACCATGAAGGTCTGGGAGCACGTGGTGGAGAACATGTCCGTGGTGCCGGTGGTGTCCCTGGCACTGGGATCGGTGGCGGGCATGGGCGCGGCGCGTGTGGCCGCCAGCCACTATTCGGTGATGGTCAGGGAAACCGCGCAACTGTTCAACGCAGGCCCGCCTGTGCTGGCACGCGTCGGCCAGAAGCTGACCAAGAACGAGCTGGGCGGCAGCCACATCCATACCCGCAACGGCGTGGTGGACGATGAGGTCGCCACCGAGCAAGAGGCCTTCGAGTGCGCACGCCGTTTCCTGTCCTACCTGCCGCCCTCGGTCTACGAACTGCCGCCGCGGACCGAGTCGGCCGACGATCCGGCGCGCCGCGACGAATGGCTGCTGTCAGCCATTCCGCGGGACAGCCGTGCCGTCTACAAGATACGCCCGATCGTGCAGGCGCTGGTGGATGCCGATTCCTTTTTCGAGCTCGGCAGGCACTGGGGCTGCGCCATCGTCACGGGCCTGGCCCGGCTGGCCGGGTGGCCGGTGGCCGTCGTCGCCAGCGATCCGTGCTTCTATGGCGGCGGCTGGGACAGCGACACCGCGGAGAAATTCACCCGCTTTGTCGACATGGCGCAGGCCTTCCACCTGCCCGTGGTCAACCTGGTCGATATCGCCGGCTTCCAGGTCGGCCTGGAGACCGAGAAGGCAGGGACCATGCGTTACGGCGTGCGCGYGCTGGCCGCGGTCTACCAGGCGACCGTGCCGTGGTGCTCGGTCATCCTGCGCCGCGCGTACGGCGTGCCGGCAGCCGGCCACCAGCACATGGGGCGGTTCAACTTCCGCTATGCCTGGCCATCGGCCAACTGGGGCTCGCTGGCGATCGAAGGCGGACTCGAAGTCGCCTACAAGGCCGAGATCGAAGGCGCCGACGATCCCGTGCAGAAGCGCGCCGAGATCGAGCAGCGCGTGCGCAGCCTGACCTCGCCGTTCCGCAGCGCCGAGGCGTTCGTCATCGAAGACATCATCGATCCGCGCGATACCCGCACGCTGCTGTGCGAGTTCGCCGATCTGGCGGCACCGCTGCGCGAAGCCGGCATCAGCCGATTTGGCATCCGGCCTTGAGCGCCGCTTCTCCGGATTCTCGATCACAACAATGGAGACGACTGACCAGGCGCCGGCAACGCCCGCGCATGCTCGCTCGCAACCCAACACCCGCCGCCGTGGCCGCAATCGCGGCGCGAGCACGGGGCAATTGGCCGCGCAAGCCAATGACCATCATCTTGCCGCTTCCTGCCGGCGGTATGACCGGCCTGCTGGCTCGGCACTGACATCGAAGTTTGAATGAGGAGACTGAATTGAAAAAACTGTTGATCGCCAATCGAGGAGAGATTGCGTTGCGCGTCCTGCGCGCTGCGCGCGACCTGGATATCGGCACAGTCGCGGTCTATTCGCAAGACGACCTTAGCGCGCGGCACCGCATGCTGGCTGACGAGGCGCGTCCCCTCGATGGGGCGGGCCCGTCGGCCTACATCAACATTGCGGGGATCATCGCCGCAGCGAAGGAATCCGGTTGCGACGCCGTCCACCCCGGCTATGGTTTCCTGAGCGAGYGGGCTGATTTCGCCCAGGCGTGTATTGACGCCGGGATCCGGTTCGTCGGCCCGACGGTCGAGCACCTTGCGCTCTTCGGTGACAAGGGGAGGGCGCTGCGGCTGGCGGCGGAGAGCGACGTTCCCGTCATGCCCGCAACGCGAGGCGGCGCATCTCTCGAGGAAATCACCAGCTTCTTTGATGCGCAAGGCGATGCCGGCGTGGTCATCAAGGCCGTCGGCGGCGGAGGCGGCCGTGGCATGCGCGTGGTCCGGCGGCGCGAGGACCTGGCGGAAGCCTACGCGCGCTGCCGGTCGGAGGCGAGCTCCGCGTTTGGCGTTGACGCGCTGTACGCCGAGCGGCTGGTCAGCCGGGCGCGCCATATCGAAGTGCAGATTGCCGGCGACGGAGCCCAGGTGATCGCCCTCGGCGAGCGAGACTGCACCTTGCAGCGCCGCTTCCAGAAACTGGTGGAGATCGCCCCCAGCCCGGTACTCAGGCCGCAGCTGCGCGAGCAGATCATCAAGGCCGCGCTAAGGCTGGCACGCCGCGTCAACTACCAGAGCCTGGGCACCTTCGAGTTCCTGGTCGAGGAAACCGGGACCGGCGAGCAGAAGGACTTTGTCTTCATCGAGGCCAATCCCCGCTTGCAGGTCGAGCACACCATCACCGAGCAAGTCACCGGGGTCGATCTTGTCGCGCTGCAGATCGGGCTGGCAGCGGGGCGGTCCTTAAGTGATCTTGGCCTGGATCCCGCTTCGCCGCCGCAACCCAGGGGATACGCCATCCAGGTTCGCGTCAACGCGGAAATGACCGACGCGCAGGGCCTGGCACGCCCGGCTCACGGTCGCCTGGAGCGCTTCGACCCGCCTTCGGGTCCTGACGTTCGCGTCGACTCCCACGGCTACACCGGCTATGCGCCGTCGCCCAACTTCGACACCTTGCTGGCAAAGCTGATCGTGAGCAGCGCGGCGCCCGGGTTCGAGGTCGCGGTGCGGCGTCTGCAGCGTAGTCTTGCGGAGTTCCGGATCGTGGGGGTGCCGACCAACCTCAACCTGCTGCGGGCCCTCGCGCAGCGCGACGACTTCCTCACGCAACACGTACACACACGGCACTTCGAAGCGATACTGCCGGAGCTGATGGCCTCGGCGGAGGCCATTGCGGATGCCGAGCGTGCGCAGGAGGCGCTCTTCGCGGGCGCGGGCCGCCCGCCGGCTGCGCATGCGCCACGGTCCCCCGATATTGAGGAGGAGGTGGACGAAGGGTTGGTGGCGATCCGCGCTCCGCTGACAGGCCGGGTGGTGGAGATCTCGGTGCAGGTGGACGATATCGTCAAGCCGGGGCAGACGGTCGCGGTGCTCGACGCCATGAAGATGGAGCACGCGATCGCGGCGGAATGTGGCGGCCGCGTGGTCGACCTGCGACTGGAGAAGGGAGCGCTGGCAGCCGAAGGCCAGATCCTGATCGTGCTCGAGCAGGTCGAGGCCGATGGCGTATCCGTGGATGCCGCCCAGAAGGTCGACCCCCATGCGATCCGTGCGGACCTCCAGCGCGTGCTGGACCGGCATGCGTACCTGGATGACGCCGCGCGTCCCGACGCGGTAGCGAAGCGCCGTTCGCGCGGACAGCGCACGGCCCGTGAGAATGTCGCGGACCTGTGCGACCCGGATACCTTCGTGGAGTATGGCGCGCTGGCGCTTGCGGCGCAGGCCTCCCGGCGCAGCCAGCAGGACCTCATTGCCAACACCCCCGCGGATGGACTGATCACCGGCATCGGCAACATCAACGGAGGACTTGTCGGTCACGACCGGGCGCGCAGTGCGGTGATGGCCTATGACGCCACGGTGCTGGCGGGTACGCAAGGCAAGCGCAACCATATCAAGACCGATCGCATCGTCGAGGTTGCGCTGCGTGATGAACTCCCTCTCTTGCTGTTCGCCGAAGGCGGTGGCGGGCGGCCCGGCGACGTGGACTTTCCTTCGGTGTCCGGCCTGTATCAGCCGTCGTTTGCCGCGTTTGCCGATCTCAACGGGAATGTCCCGGTAGTCGGCATCGTTTCGGGGCGCTGCTTTGCCGGTAATGCGGCCTTCCTGGGCTGTTGCGACGTCATCATTGCTGACCGGTCCGCGAACATCGGCATGGCAGGACCGGCGATGATCGAGGGTGGCGGCCTCGGGGTCTTCAGCCCCGAGGACGTTGGTCCGGCTTCGGTGCAATTTGCCAATGGCGTGGTCGATGTCCTGGTTGAGAACGAGGCGGAAGCCGTGCAGGTGGCGAAGCACTACCTGTCCATGTTCCAGGGGCGCGTGGCGCACTGGAGCGCACCGGATTCCCTGGACTTGCGTCACGTCGTACCCGAGAACCGGTTACGCGTGTACGACACCCGGAAAGCCATCGAGGGGATCGCGGACATCGGCAGTGTGCTGATGCTGCGCAGCGGCTTCGGTGCGGGCATCCACACGGCGCTTGCCCGCGTGGAAGGGCAACCCGTGGGCATCATGGCCAACAACCCATATCACCTCGGGGGCGCCATCGATGCGGATGCCGCCGACAAGGCGGCGCGCTTCATGCAGCTGTGCGATGCGCACGGGCTGCCGATCATTTCGCTGATCGACACCCCCGGGTTCATGGTCGGGCCGGACGTCGAGGCACACGCCCAGGTGCGGCATGTGTCGCGCATGTTCCTCACGGCGGCCAAGCTGCGCGTCGCATTGCTGGCCGTTACGCTGCGCAAAGGCTATGGCCTGGGCGCCATGGCAATGGCGGGTGGTGGCTTCCGGTCAGCGAGCTTCACCATCTCGTGGCCGACCGGCGAGTTCGGTCCGATGGGTCTGGAAGGCGCCGTCAGGCTGGGCTTCAAGAAGGAGCTCGAAGCCGTTCCGGACGGGGCCGAGCGTAAAGCGCTGTTCGAAAAGCTGGTTGCACAGTCCTATGAGCGTGGCCACGCGATCAACACGGCCGCTGCCGTGGAAATTGATGCCGTGATTGACCCTGCCCAGACACGGAAATGGATTGTCCAGGGTATCGCATCCGCCGGCGTTCGAAGCCGCAGGGAGCGCCGCTCGTTCATCGATGCCTGGTGATCGCCATGCATACACAAGAGGGTTCCATGATGAAGAATGGTCCTGACGCGGCGCAACTGGCGTTGAATGGGCTGCGCGTACTGGAGGTCGGCACCGGTCCGGCGCTTGCGTACGCGGGCAAGTTGTTCTCTGACTTCGGCGCCGAAGTGATCAAGGTGGAGAGTCCGGCGGGCGACGCCTGGCGGCAGATGCCGCCCATGGTCTGCATTCCTGGTGCCGCGCAGCCGGAAAGCGCGCTCTTTGCCTGGCTGAATACCAGCAAGCGCAGCGTCACTGCGGATGCCGGAAGCGCCGAGGACAGTGCCTGGCTGGCCCAGCTCGCGCGAACCTGCGATGTGGTCCTGGATGCCCGCGCGCTGACCGAGGGTCCGGTCATCCTTGCCAGGCCTGTCTGGTCCGGCAATACAGCCGAGCGGCAAGGGCACGAGCCGATCGAGGTGGCGCTCACCTGGTTCGGTGAGAGCGGGCCCTACAGTCAGTATGCGGGCGCGGAAGCTGTGTGCCGAGGCCTCGCTGGCGCCGTGCATGGGAGCGGCCCGGTGGAGGGGCCGCCCCACATGCCGCACGACGTGCAGACCGCGGTCGTCGTCGGGCTTGCCGCATTCTCGGCCGCTGTCGCGGCCCTGATCGGACGCGCGCAAGGCAGCCGCCGATACGTGCTAAGTGTGCACGAGGCCATTTTCAGCGTGGTCGAAATGGAAGCGGGCATGGTGCCGGACAAGCGCCACCCGCTTCGGCGCCTCGGCGTCAACCGGTTCTGCGGCACGCATCCGGCTGGCATCTACCAGACCTCGGAGGGGTGGATCGGAATCTTCACGCACACGCTGCCTCAGTGGGTGGCGCTGTGCGAGGCGATCGGGCGCCCCGAGCTGGCCGGCGACCCTCGTTTCGCGAACGGCCAGGAGCGCATGGCCCGGGCGGACGAGATCGACGCGCTGCTCATCCCCGCGTTTCTCACGCGGACGGCCCGGGAGTGGTTCGAGATCCTTGGCGACAAGAAGCATCCGACTGTCATCGTCCCCACCATGGCGGAGTTGCTCAGCCAGGAAGTGCATCGGCGGCGCAACGCATTCGTCCCGGTCGAAGTAGGGGGAGTTTCCTTCGAAGGCCCCGTTGTGCCGCTACGCCTCGATGCGGCCGGGCCGTTGCCGGGCGGATCGGCTCCGGCGAAGGGCGCCCATAACGCCCTCTACCGGACATCCGGCCTGGATCACCACCCCCGTCTGCAGCTCCGGCGAACGTCTGCCGAGCAACTGCCGCTGCGGGGCATTCGTGTTGTCGACCTGACGATGGGCTGGGCGGGCCCCCTGGCGTCGCGAACCCTGGCCGATCTTGGCGCGGAAATCATCAAGGTCGAAAGCACCGGCTACCCGGACTGGTGGCGCGGCGCCAACTTCACTGAAGCGTTCTATCGGGACAGGCTGTACGAGAAGAATTCAAACTTCAACCTGATGAACCGCAACAAGCTGGGCATCACCCTGGACTTGACGCGCCCCGAGGGAAAGCAGTTGCTGCTGCAGTTGGCGGCGCGCGCGGATGCGGTGATCGAAAACTACTCTGCCGAGGTCTTGCCGAAGCTGGGCTTGGACTACGAAGCGCTGCGAGCCGTGAACGAGCGTCTGGTCATGCTGTCGATGCCGGCATTCGGGCTTGGAAACGCGTGGAGCAACACCCGCGCATACGGCGGCACGCTGGAGCAGGCCAGCGGCCTGCCGCTTCATACGGGCCATCCGGAGGGACCGCCGGCCATGACGTCGTACGCCTATGGCGATCCGATAGGCGGCTTGAATGCAGGGGCCGCAATGTTGCTGGCGCTGTTCGTGCAGCAAGCCACCGGTGAAGGCCGACATGTCAACCTGTCACAGGTCGAGGCCATGCTGCCAATGGCTGCGCCGTTCATCCTGGAGCAATCGGTCTCCGGAACGGTCTCGCCTCGCCTGGGTAACCGCCATCCCATGCACGTCCCGCATGGGAGTTTCCGCTGCGCAGGCGATGACGCGTGGATCGTTCTGACTGTCACTGACGCGCAATGGCCTGCCCTGTGCCGTGTGATCGGGAGGGAGGACCTTGCCGCGGATGCGCGGCTTGCCCAGGCGCCAGGGCGTCGCGCGCAGCACGACAGGATCGACGCGGCCATCACGTCCTGGTGCAAGGCCCGGGACCCGGAAGAGGCAATGCGCCTGTTGCAACGGGCGGGCATTGCCGCGGGCGTGGTTCGGCCCATGTCACAGGTGCTGCAGGACGCCCACCTGCACGCACGGGGATTCTGGCGTGGCGTCGAACGTGCCCACAGTGGCATGTACACGGCCAGCACCGCCTGGTTTCGCACTGGAAGCGAGCCCGTGCCGATCCGCAACGCTGCCCCGACCCTGGGAGAACACACTGAGGAGGTGTTGACTCGCGTGCTTGGACTGAGCGCAGGGCAGATCGCGGACCTGGAACGCATGGGCATCACAGGAAAAACCGCGAAGCCAAAGTCCTCGAAAGGGGCGGCGTAAGGTCAGAAAAAGTTTCGAAGACTACTACCCAAGAACAGGAGACAAGAATGAAGGAACTCAAATTTACGTCGCGCCGCCAGAGGGTCGCAGGCCGATTCAGAATGGCTGTCGCTGCGCTGGTCGTCCTGACTGGCGCAATTTCCGGTCCGGCCGCAGCCCAGCATGCCAGCTGGCCGAACAAGCCGATCAGGATGATCGTTCCATTCCCGGCCGGGTCATTCACCGATACCGTGGCGCGCGTCGTGTCGGAGCACCTCAGCAAATCCCTGGGGCAGCCCGTGATCGTGGACAACAAGGCGGGAGCGAACGGGTTGATTGGCGTGGCAGAGGCTGCCAGGGCTGCGCCAGACGGGTACACCTTGCTGCTTACGAACTCCAGCAGCATCACCATCAACCATCAGGTGTACAAGAAGAGCAACTACAAGCCGAAAGACTTCACGCCGGTCACGCTAGTGCTCGAGGCGCCATTCATCCTGGTCACGAACCCGGAGTGGTCGCAGAAGAATTCGGTCGGCTCGGTAGCGGACCTTTTGCAATTCGCCACGCAGTATCCCGGGAAAATCAGCTATGGATCGGCGGGCCCGGGCAATATTGCGCATCTCAGCTTCGCCATGTTGAACAACCGGGCAAAGATCAAGACCACGCATATTCCCTACAAGTCCTCTGCGCAGGCGGAGATGGCCGTGATGAGTGGTGAACTGGAGACCGCCTTTGACACCTGGAGCGCCCTCCCTCAAATCAAGGTAGGGAAGCTGAAACCCCTCGCCGTCAGTTCGTCAAAGCGCATGGCACAGTTGCCCGAAGTGCCCACCTTGGAGGAAGCCGGCATCGCGCCTTTCAACGTGACCTTCTGGATCGGCATGCTCGCGCCGGCCGGCACGCCGCCGCAGATTGTGCAAAAGCTGCATACGATCACCCGTGGGGTGCTTGATGACGGCAAGGCAAAGGCGGCGTTGGGTCAGCAGGGCGACGTGGTGATGATCGACTCCGCGAACTTCGCGAAGCGCATTGAGAAAGAGGATGCCAATTGGGGGGCTGTGATCCAGCGCGAAGGAATCACGCTGGATTGACCCGCATTACCGGATCGGGTCGAGGGACCGTCGCGAAGGCCAGGCCCTGCTTTGGCGCGGTCTCCCCATCGGGCGCGCCCGATCCCAAAAGATGAAACGGCGGGGGTCAAGCGTCACTTCGTGACCGCGTTTCCTGGTAGTCGGCCAGCTTCTCGCCGTCGACTTCCACGAGCTGGTCCAGGCGCAGCGTTTCGCCAGTCCTGAGCGTCAGGTATTCAGCGCCACCGCGGCTGTACACATCGGTAATGGTCGCGGTACGTTGCCGTGGCGTGCCATCGGCGTCGCGATAGTGGATCTGCGCGGGCCTGCGCACGGTGGCGAGGTCTTCCAGGCGGTCGTGGAACTCGCAGGCGATCGGGCTGTACTGGGCGGCTTTGCTGGTCATGCAGTGGGTCCTGTGTGCTTGTTCATTCGCTGTCTTTCACCGACTGGATCAGGTTGTTGCGTAGCGACGCAACTGCCTTCTGCATCCGTGCGAACTCGTCCGGGGCCAGGCCGGTTGCGCCGGCGAGGCCGGATTCCAGGCGCAGTTCGCGCAGCTTGCGGCCGGCCTTGGTCAGGCTGACGCGTACCTGGCGCTCGTCTTCGGGGTCGCGCTGCCGCACCACGTAGCCCATCGCCTCCAGCTTCTTCAGGATCGGTGTCAGGGTGTTCGATTCCAGGAACAGCTTCTCGCCCAGGCTGCCGACGGTCTGGTCGTCCTGCTCCCATAGCGCAACGATGGTGATGTATTGCGTATAGGTCAGCCCCAGCTGCTCAAGGATCGGCTTGTAGGCCTTGCCGAAGGCGAGGTTCGCGGAATAGACCGCGAAGCACAGGAAGTCCGAGAGCGTCGGGTCTGCGGCGGGCTTGTCGGTGGATTTCATTTGCTGCCTCGTTGGCCAAAGACGGATGGATTGCAGGCGTCGATTATAGATCGTATGCGATTGGATCGTAGGTGCGATGACTTCCCGCGGCGGTCACGCGAGCCCAAGGGGAGGGCGCCCGCGACCGGCGGCAAATCGTGCGAACCATCTGGCCTCCGAGTGGCTGCGCGGTCTCAGGCGCGCGCGCCGTCGAGGTAAGGGTCGACCTTGCCGCGGGCGCCGTCGGTGTAAGGGCTGCGCGTGCCGTGTACCGATCGCGTGCCGTCTGTGTACGGATCGGCTGCGCTGGTGACCGAGCGGGCGCCATCGGTGAAGGGGTCGCGCGCCGATCCGGCGGCTTGCGCGGCGGCAGCGGTCAGCAGGGCGGCTGCGACAACGGCGTAGCGGGCGATGGTGGTGATCGTGCTCATGGTATGCATCCTTGATTCAGGTGAATTGTTGACGTATGCGATTAAATCGCATACGACTATTTTGCGGCAATGAGAAGGGCAGGGAATTACGAAGTAAATACGTTCAGCGCCACGTCGATATTGCCGCGCGTTGCCTTCGAGTAGGGGCAGATTGCATCGGCGGCGTGGGCCAGTTCCGTCGCCGTATCCCGCGCCAGGCCCGGCACGCGCAGATTGAGGCGTGCCTGCAGGAAGTACTCCGCGCCGGTCTGGCCCAGGTCGACTTCGATATCCACAGCCAGGTCGGACGGCAGCTCCAGCTTCATTTCCTTGGCCACCAGGCCGACCGCGGCGATGTAGCACGCCGACCAGGCGCCCGCGAACAGCTGTTCCGCGGTCGGGTGCGGCTGGACGGCCGGGAACACGTGCGCCGGGGTGGCGCTGTCGCCAGGCGACAGCGCGATGTCCAGCGTGCCGTTGTGGCCGCGCGAGGTAACGCCGGCGCTGCTGTGCGTGGTGTGGGTCTTGCCGGTGGCGAGGACTTTTTCGATCTTGCTCATGGAATGGATCTCCGGTGGTTGTCGGTTCTATGTAAATCGCATCCGTTTAAATCGCATACGATATAAACAATACTGGAACATGGGTCGCGCCTTGTCAAGGAAAAATATCGAATGCCCGCAGCGGAGCGGGGGAAAGCGCCCGGGCCGACGCTTGCGCAGCGCTGCCGATCCCCAGCACTTGCCCAAGTCGCTTGTTCTCCACAATTACGCCCTGATCGATCTGGGGCAGCCGGTCATGGAGGCGTTGTAGGACAGCGCCCGCTGAACCATTGGCGGCGCGCTCCATACAATGAACGCAGCGCGTTGCCGACGGCGGCAGCCGACAGCAAGGAGCCGAAGATGAGCAAGCCAGTATTCTCACTGCATCGGATCGATAGTGCCCCCGCACTGCACGGGCACCGGTCTCCCGTGCTTCATGTCTTTGATCGCCTTGCCGGCGCAGCCACGAGGCAGGCGGGCTCGCCTACGGCATTCATGCTGGCGGTCGGCGTCGTGGTGGCGTGGGCTTTGACGGGTCCGGTCTTCCACTACTCCGAAACGTGGCAGCTCGTGATCAACACCGGCACCACCATCATCACCTTCCTGATGGTCTTCCTGATCCAGCAGAGCCAGAACAAGGACGCCGTGGCCGTCCACCTGAAGCTGAACGAGTTGCTTGCCTCGCACAAGGAAGCGAGCAACATGCTAGTCTCGATCGAGGAACTCGATGAGGACGAGTTGCGCCAGTTGGTCACCTTCTATCGCCAGCTGGCGGAGCTTGCCGACAGGGAAGGCGGGCTCAAGTGCAGCCATTCGCTGGACGAGGCCCGTGAGAACCACGTGGCCAAGTACAGGGCCCGTGCGGCGCGGCCCGGTGGGCAGCCCACGCGCAGCGGCGACGATTCTCCCGGCGGCATCGAGATCCCTGCGCATTGAACCGGCGTCCATACCCGCAATGAGACTGTCGTGCCAGACATCGGCAAGCAACGCCATGATGCGCGACCTTGCGCGCGACCTGCGCGGGCGTCATGCACTGATGGCTGCAGGCATCGTCGTAATCCGGGCCCCGATGTTGCGTGGCGTGCCATCTGCCTTGGCACTGTTCGCTGACGGCTAGCAAGGTTGTTTCTTCGTCGCCTGAACGGACTGGGGCACAACCGCAGGTGTCTGGCATTGGCGTGCACCTTGTGCCGGATGTGGCACCTGACGTCCCGCATGCGAAGCGTAGGCAGCAACGGGTACCCGGCCCCGCGCCCGCATATCCTTATCGGCATTCCTTCGTTCCCTTATTTTCCGGCGCCGTTAAGCTGGAGTGACATCCTTCGCGCCGGGAGCCATGCACATGCCGGAGCGCCGGGCGCGGGATGCGCTGGGTGTTCGCGTCGCCTCGATTGCCGACCAGCCCGCCACCGATCGACGATGACGAAGCCATGGCAATCTACCTGGATGACATCCAATGCGCCGATATCGCGCGCGCCTCCCGCCGTTGGATATGGCGAACGGAGGTGCCTACCTGGCTGCTGATCGCGRCGGTCCATAGCGCGTGGTTTGGCATCGCGTTCAACGCCACGCGCATCGGCCTGCCGCTGGCTGTCGCGCTGCTGGCTCTCGTCACGGCCTGGTATATGTCTTTGCAGCACGAGCTGCTGCATGGCCACCCGACCCGGCTGGCCTGGCTCAATGCGCTGTTCGGCATGGCGCCGCTGGCGGTATGGTTTCCCTACGGGCTGTATCGCCGCGAGCACCTGCGCCATCACGAGGCCGACGATCTCACCCATCCGGGCGCCGATCCGGAGAGCTATTTCATGCTTTCCGGCGACTGGCAAGCGGCCGGTCCGTTGGGGCGGGTGTTGCTGCGCTGTCGCAATACATTGGCGGGACGTGTGCTGATCGGCCCGGCCTTTGCCATCGCGCAGACCGCGGCCGGCGCGGGGCGCAAGGTGCGCGACGGCGATCTGCGCGACCTGCCGATGTGGCTTGCGCACCTGCTGGCGCTGGCCGCGTTGCTGGCCTGGCTCGACAGCATTTGCGGTATCGCGCCGTGGCTGATGCTGGCCGGCGTGGCCTATCCGGCGCTGTCGCTGTCGGCGGTACGCTCGTTCCAGGAGCACCGTGCCCATGCCTTGCCGGCATGCCGCAGCGTGATCAACGAGGCCGCGTGGCCATGGCGCTTGCTCTTTCTCAACAACAACTATCACCTTGTCCACCATGATTTGCCTGCGGTGCCCTGGTTCGCGCTGGGACATATCTATCGTCGCCGCGCGGCCGACTACCAGCGGCGCAGCGGCGGTTTCGTGGTACACGGCTACGGCGAATGGCTGGCGCGCTTCGCGCTGCGTACGGCCGCGCCCGTGGTACATCCGCTGTTTCGCGGTTCTGTACGTGAAGCGGTGCCCGTTGCAACAGGAAGCGGGCAGGCCAGCAACGATGCCCGTGCGCAACTGACGGGGTGAACGTGGAAGACCGGCCGATGACCGAACGCAAGCACTGGGTGGCCGCGCTACCCATGTATAACCTGACACCCGCGCTGCATACGGACTGGCTGGCGCTGATCGCGCGCGTGGCCGACCTGCTCGCGCGGCAACGCGACCCGCTCCGGCTGAGCGTCGTCGAGCCCGCCGGGACGGTGGAGGCGCTGCACAAATTCTGGCGCCGGCCGGACCTGTTGCTCTCGCAAACCTGCGGCTATCCGCTGGTGCAGGGCCTGCGGCGCCATGTGCGCATCATTGGCACGCCACGGTTCGATGCGCCGGGCTGCGATGGCGCCAGCTATACCAGCGCCATCGTGGTACGCGCCAATGACGGGCCCGCCACGCTCGCCGCGTGCCGCGGATTGCGCGTGGCCTATAACGACGAGGGCTCGCACAGCGGCATGAACGCGCTGCGCTACGCGGTGGCACAGCTGGCGCGGGACGGCCGCTTCTTCTCCGGCACGGTGCGCACCGGGTCGCATCTGGCATCGCTCGACGCCGTGGCCAACGGCGCGGCGGATGTCGCCGCCATCGATTGCGTCACGCTGGCGTTCGCGCGCGATCACCTGCCCGAGCGTCTTGTTGCGCTGCGCCAGATTGGCAGCACCGAGGCCGCTCCCGGACTGCCGCTGGTGTCTTCGCGCCACGCCGCTCCGGCGCTTAGCGCGCGTGTTGGCGCGGCGCTGGCGCAAGTGCTTTCCGGCGAGCCGGCACTGGCGCGCCGCTTGCGCTTGCGCGGCATTGCGCGGACCGGACTGGCCCACTACGAGCCGGTAGCGCTGATGGYCCGCGCCGCGGTGGCGGCCGGCTACGCGCGGCTGGTCTGATCGTGGCGCAACGCAGCCGCGTCTGCCAGCGCGCGCAGGGCGTCAGTCGCGGGTGAAGGGCACCGGGAAGCTGTACTCGCACAGCGGGATACCCGCAAACGCGGCGCGTGCGCGCGCGGCGGGATCGCGCCGTGCCTCCCATGACTTGCCCGGCAGCGCGGGGGTGCTTGCCAGCCATCGTAATGGCTTCCGGTGAGCGCCGTGGGACGCAGGCCGGTTTGTATTTGCAGGACTGCTGCTACGGATCGGAGTATCGCCGTTGAGTACTGCGCGATTTGCGTGACTGGTGCCAGCCGTGGCGCACTTTGGTCGCAGGCGATCCGACCTGCAATGCCGGTGCCCTTAGGTGATACACCGTTCAGAAAAGCGCTGGCCTCGTTGAATACCCCTCGGTCCATAGATTCCACCGCCACCAATTGACGCGGTGCGATGCCAAAGACCCGGTATGTCCCGCGTCATCGCCGGCGCGGGAAGCCGCGTGTCACGAATGTCCTGGCAAAGTCGCCAAATCCGCAACTGCTGCAGATGCCAAGATCGTTCGCCAGTGCCTGGGCGCGAGTGAAGCAGGGGGGGCAGGACAAACGACAAAAGCGCTGCACTGCGCACGCGTCCTTAGGGGCAGGCAAAAAACGGAAGCGTGGATGGCGATGGCGGGCATCGTCATTCTCCCCAACTCGCGGCTGCTCGGCAGGCATCGCATGCGCCCTAATTGCTGCTGATTGTCGCCATCATTCGCATCACGTGCCGCGCCATCGACAGGCCACTCGCACGCACCCTCGCCTTGACTCCACCACCATCCGTCACTTTCCGCACCTTCATCCGTGAAGTGCCTCATTAGGCTGTTTATTCAACTCACCTCACGGGACACGGATTGGTAATCCTCGCTGCCTGCCCGTCGCATCCAAAGATACCGCGCGGCATTAAAGTGGATTAAAGGGCGCAAACAAGAGGGCAGCATTTGACGATCTCTCACCCGCAACGGGCGATCCGCATGTGCGCCAGGACGGTCGTTGTGCATTGTTGCACCAGCAAGTTGTAGATATTCGTCGTGCCACAGCAACAATTTGCTTGGAGGTGTGCGCATCCGGCAGCTCTTTTGTCGACTGGATCTCAATTGATAATCATTATCATTTATATTCATGCGCTTTCGTTAATTTCTTGTTGCAAGGAAGTAGAGCCATGAACACCAGTCGTTGCGGCAAGCTGCCCGCCGCACCCCAGACCTCGCTGTGCGCGACAGCGCTCGCCGTCTCCATTCTGTGCTTGGCGCCGCAACTGACGTCCGCGCAACAGACCAATGAGCAGTCGACGCAAAAGAGCAATGCCGAACATGTGCTCGATACCGTACAGGTAACCGGTAACTGGCTGGGCACCGGACTGGAGAACAGTGTGAAGACGTTCGCGGGCGCGCGCACCGTCGTCAACGAACAGCAGATCGAGCAAAGTGGGGCAGCGAGCATCGGGGACGTCATGCGACGGATTCCAGGGGTGCAGTCAACCGATAACTCCGGCACCGCCGGCAGCGCTATCTCGCTCAATATCGGCGTGCGTGGCCTGACCGGCCGGTACACGCCGCGCTCTACGGTCCTGCTCGACGGCATTCCGATGGCGGTGGCGCCCTACGGGCAGCCCCAGCTGTCCTTCGCGCCGGTCAGCCTAGGCAATATCGAGTCGATTGATGTGGTGCGCAGCGGTGGCGCGGTGCGGTATGGGCCGCAGAACGTTGGCGGCGTTATCAACTTCAATACCAAGCCGATTCCCGACGGGCCGGAAATCACCGGCGATGCCTCGATTCGCGAGAACATCTACACCGAAGGCGGCGGCAGCAATACGCAATACAGCGCATTTGTCGGCACCACGCTCGAGAACGGTCTGGGACTGGCCCTCCTGTATTCGGGCATGGCAGGCCGCGAATGGCGCAAGGGCAGCGATGACGATGTTAACGACGTCGCCTTGAAGTTTTCGTATGACATCACCGGCAGGTCGCGGGTCTACGGCAAGATGTCCTACTACGATGTGCGCTCGCGCACGCCCGGCGGGCTGACGGTGGCACAGTACAACGCGGACCCGTTTCAGAATACGCGGCCGAACGACTACTGGAGCGGCAATCGCACGGGCTTCGACCTGGGATACGTGAACACGATCTCCGCTAGCCAGGAGTTCGAAATCCGCACTTTCTTCAACGACAGCTATCGCCAGAGCACGCTGCAGCAGAGCGCCACCCAGATCGCGCACCAGCCTCGCAACTACTCGACGTTCGGTATTGAACCACGCTACACACAGCGCGTGGCGCTGGGCCCGACCCTGCATGACATCACCGTCGGATACCGCTATATCCGCGAGCGTGGCGATGACAACGCGTACAACCAGAGCCTGGTGACCGGCGTGGCAGGCCCGACCACCACGTTCGATAACGCAACCGATGCCCACGCCGTCTATATCGACGACCGTATCGCCATCGGGAGTTGGCGCATCGTGCCGGGCGTGCGTTTTGAACATATCGACACCACGCGCCAACAACGGGGGGCGACATCACAGTTCGAAAGCATGAATAACAAGGCACTGCCATCGATCAACGTTTCGTATCTGGTGAACAACGCATGGATCATGTTCGCTGACTACAGCACGTCGTTCGGACCGGTGCAAAACACCCAGCTCAATTCGCAGACACCGAACAATCCGCTGCAGCCGGAAGTGGCCCGTACGTTCGAACTGGGTACCCGTTGGACCGACAACCGGATCAAGGCCGAATTGACCGCGTTCAAGATCAAGTTCGACAACCAGATCCTGCAGGTGCCGGGCCTGTTTCCCGCCACGTTCCAGAATATCGGCGCTACCGATCACGATGGCGTGGAAAGCGCGATCGATTACACGTTCGATCGCGCCGGTCTGCTGGCGGGCCTGAATGTTTACGCCAACTACACGTACACGCGAGCGATTCAGAAGTCGGGCGCTACGGCCGGCCAGGACGTACCGTTCTACTCGCGCAATACGGATACGATCGGTGCTCGCTACGACTGGCGCAACTGGACCTTCAATGTCTCCACGACGCATCAGAGCTCGCAGTACTCCGACTTGGCCAATACGGTTGCCGAGTCGGCGGATGGTAGCGTGGGGCGCATACCGGGCTTCCGTACCTGGAACCTTCAGGCCATGTTCAAGGTGCCGCAGTGGAAGCGTACCGACATCACCATCGGCTTGAACAACGTGTTCGACAAGCGTTATTACACACGTACCACCGATAGCAATGCCGGTCGTCTGGTCGGTGCGCCGCGCATGGTTTACATCCAGGCACGCGCCGGCTTCTGAGGCCGATTCAGGAGCGGCCAGGCGGTATCGGCAGACCGCTTTTGGCCGGCCCGACCAGGCACCAGTCTTGAGCTGCGCATTGAGCGCTGCGGCCCGGAGGCCGGCTGCCTCGCCAGTAGGGTAGGCCTCGCAGCCGTCGCCTTGGGACTCCCCCAGCATACCCGCGCGATCGACGGAGGAAATGCGATTCCGGACATTGTCCTTGCGTGATACAACTGCGCGTCTGGCCAAGGCGAGCACCTGTCACCCTTCGCGCGTCCAGCCGATCCGGTGGCGTTCCTGCGTGGCCGCATGGCGGGCATCGTCCTCCGTGTGCAGGTAGGCGCTGGTGGTAGAAATCGATGCGTTCCCGAAATTGTCCCGCACGAAACGCAGGTCCACCTGCTGGTTGGTCATGTGCGACCCCGCGGTATGGCGCAGCCAGTGCGCTGACGCGCTGGCCAGCACCGCGGCACGGCTTTCCCACTCGGGGCCGCGTGAGCGCAGGCGCTGGGCGGCCATCCCGAAGACTTCCTTCAACACCAGGTGCAGGGCACCGCGTGACAAGAGCTTTTCCTTGCCGATGATCGGCAGCACGATGGGGCGTGCCTCGCCGGGATGCGGTGCCGGTGGCAGGCCGTACGCCTCGCGATAGCGCGCCAGTTCCACGATCAGTTCGTCCGTCGCCGGCACCAGCCGCGTCTTGTTGCCTTTGCCGGTCACCTCCAGCCACCAGCGCTCCAGGCCCTCCCGGTCGCGCCGGCAAAAGAACGCGCCCATCCGGGTCTCGGCCACTTTGGCCGCGCGCAGGCCGCCGAGATACAGCACCGCGAAGAGCCAGCGGCAGCGCGCCGCATGCAGGCGCTCGCGCTCGGTCGCACTGTCGCTCGTACCCGGCATCGCCTCGATGGTGTCCTTGACCGTCTGCCACATGGCGTGGCTGAGGTAGCGCGTGATGCGGGGCTTGGACTGGCCGCGTCGGCTGCTGTTGAGGATCGTTAATCCCGCTAGCGGTGACCGCTATATCCGATAGCAATCGCATGGCTGTAAACCATTGATCTATATTGCGAAACGGCCGTTCAGTRGCGATTTTTGCCGTTGTGCAAGAGCAACGCCATTTTCCGWCCATGTCCAACGATTCCGCTAATACGGCGCGGCGGATCATTAATTCGGCTAACACGGGCTACGCCGAGCCGGTGTCGGCGAAATTCTATTGCTGGCCGGGCAGGGCGGACGGGGAGGGTGATAGTTCGGTAGAGC